>JBPCWX010000253.1:0-5484 GCA_051009095.1 Gammaproteobacteria bacterium
GCGCATTATCTTCATCCATTCACCGACAGCGGCGCCTTGGGTGCGGGGGCGCGAATTATTGCGCGCGCCGAAGGGGTCTATTTGTGGGATACGGACGGCCATCAAATGTTGGACGGCATGTCTGGTCTGTGGTGCGTGAATGTTGGCTATGGCCGAGACGCCATAGTCCGCGCCGTCTCCGCACAGATGCGCGAGCTGCCCTATTACAACAGTTTTTTTCAATGCGCCACACCGCCCGCCATTGAGTTGGCGCAAACCCTTGCCGACCTCGCCCCGCCCGGCTTCAATCATGTATTTTTTACCGGCTCCGGCTCCGAGGCCAATGACACCGTGGTGCGCCTCTGCCGCCGCTATTGGGAATTGCGCGGACAACCCGACCGCCAGATCATCATCTCACGCCACAACGCCTATCATGGCAGTACCATGGCTGGCGCCTCTTTGGGCGGCATGGCCGCGATGCACGCCCAAGGCGGGCTGCCCATTCCCGGCATTGTCCATATCTGCCAGCCCTATTGGTATGGCGAAGGGCGGCACCTCTCCCCGTCCGATTTTGGCTTGCAGGCGGCACGCGCCTTGGCGGACAAGATCGAAGAATTGGGCGCCGCTCAGGTTGCCGCCTTTATCGCCGAACCAGTGCAAGGTGCCGGCGGTGTGATTGTGCCGCCCGACACTTATTGGCCAGAAATCCAAAAGATCTGCGCCCATTACGAAGTGCCGATTATCGCTGATGAAGTCATCTGCGGCTTTGGTCGCTTGGGTGCATGGTTTGGCTCACAAAGCATGAATATTGCCGCCAAACTGATGCCCATCGCCAAGGGCCTGACTTCTGGCTATCTGCCCATGGGCGGCGTCTTGGTGCATGATGACATCGCCGAGGTGCTGATTAGTCAAGGCGGCGAATTTGCCCACGGCTTTACGTATAGCGGCCACCCCGTCTGTGCGGCGGCAGCCTTGGCAAACATCAAGATAATGCGTGAGGAAAACATCATCACCCGCGTGCGCGATGACCTCGCCCCCTATCTGCAAAAACAATGGGCGACTTTGGCGGCTCATCCTTTGGTCGGCGAAACCCGCGGCCAAGGCATGGTGGCGGCTTTGGAACTGGTTGCCGACAAAAGCAGCGGACGTCGTTTTGCGGGGGGCGGCGCCGGTCCCCGCTGCCGCGATCTCAGCAATGCCAACGGTTTGGTCATGCGGGCGGTGGGCGATATTATGATTATTGCGCCGCCGCTCATTATCACCCACGAACAAATCGATGAACTGGTGGCCAAGGCGCGGCTGACTCTGGATATGCTCGCTGATGAATTAACGGCATTATAATTTCAATTTTTACCCAACAACAAAAAGGAGACAATCATGATTATTGGCATTCCCAAGGAAGTTAAAAACAAAGAGTTTCGCGTCGGCATGACACCCGAAGCGGTGGACGAAGCAATCGCCCGCGGCCACCGAGTGCTGGTGCAAAGCGCCGCCGGTGAAGGCATCGGGGCCACCGACAGCGACTATCGCCGCGCCGGCGCGCGCATTGTCAAAACCGCCCGCGAGGTGTTTGCCCGTGCCGACATGATTGTCAAAGTCAAAGAACCCTTGGCGGCGGAACGCAAGATGTTGAAGAAGGGACAGATTTTATTCACCTATTTGCATTTGGCCGCCGACAAAACGCTCACGCGCGAATTGATGAACAGCGGCGCGGTGTGCATTGCCTACGAGACCGTCACCGATGACTTGGGGCGTTTGCCGCTGCTGGCGCCGATGTCCAAAGTGGCGGGGCGTTTGGCGGCACAAGCAGGAGCGCATTATTTGCAGCGTCCTTATAATGGCATGGGAAAACTTATCGGCGGCGTGCCCGGTGTTTTGCCGGCCAATGTGCTGGTGTTGGGCGGCGGCATGGTCGGGCGCAATGCTGCTTGGATTGCCAAAGGCATGGGAGCGGCGGTTACCGTCGCCGACAAAAGCGCCGATGTGGTGAGCGATGTGTCGCGTGAATTTAATGGCGATATTGCCACCATCCACGCCTCGCCGCGGGCTTTGGCGCGTGCTGTTGCCGAGTCGGATGTGTTGATTGGCGGCGTCTTGGTGGCCGGTGCCGCAGCGCCAAAAATTATCAGCGAAGCGATGATTAAATCCATGCGTACCGGCAGCGTGGTTGTCGATGTTGCCATTGACCAAGGCGGCTGCATCGCCACCGCCCGCCCAACTACGCATGATAATCCGGTATATGTCAAACATGGCGTGGTGCATTATTGCGTGACCAACATGCCCGGGGCGGTGCCGCACACTTCCACATATGCACTGAACAACGTCACCGTACCGCTGGCTTTGGAAATTGCCGGCAAAGGCTGGCAGCGGGCGGCGGCAGAAAATCAGCACCTAAAAAACGGGCTGAGTGTCGTCGACGGCAAATTAACCTGCCCCCATTCGGCGGCATCGCTCAAAATCCCGCACACCGATCCGCAAACATTCCTTGACCATTAAATGGCATCATCTCAGCCAGCGGACGCCGTCATGGAAGACGGCTTTGATTGTCTTATTGCCGATATTAACGGCATCATGCGGGGGCAGCGCGCGCCGTTGTCGGCAATGAAAAACCTGGTCAGCGATGGTTCTTCGTGGCCGCGCTCTTTGTATGCCATGCGCTTGGACGGCGGCGTCGTGGAAGAAACCGGCATCGGCATTAGGAGCGGCGACCCAGATTATCCGGCGCCCATTTTGGCCGACACTGTGGCTCCGACTCCTTGGCGCGGCGGCAGCATGCAGGCGGTTAGTGTCATGCAAACGCCGACCGGCGAGGCGTTTTATGCCGATCCGCGTCATGTTTTGGCGGCAGTGGTGGCGCAATGCCACGCCGATGGTTTATATCCCGTTTTGGCGGTGGAATTGGAATTTTATTTATTGGCGGCAAAGATGGACGAGTCCCGCTGTGATTTATATTCTTTGGAAGCGCTTGATGCTCATGAGGATTTTATTCGCTTGGTGCAGCAATCGGCGGCGGCGCAAAACATTCGTTTGGGAAGCATCACCTCGGAATATGCGGCGGGACAGTTTGAGATTAATCTCACCCATGGCGAGCCTTTGCGGGCCTGTTTAGAGGCGTTATTATTCCGCCGCTTGGTGCGCGCAGCGGCACGGGCGTGTCATCATCGCGCGACTTTTATGGCAAAACCGGACGGCGGCCGTACGGGCAGCGGCATGCACCTGCATTTGAGTTTATTGGACCAGCAAGGCAATTTTATCTTTACCGATGATGATATTTTATTGGCGGCGACAGCGGGGGCGTTGTCGATATTGGGCGAAGCGATGGCATTTTTTGCCCCCTTTGGCAATTCTTATCGCCGCTTTGTATCGCATTCATATGCCCCGATGGCGGCATGTTGGGGGCATGAAAATCGGGCGGCGGCGGTGCGTTTGCCCACGGCCGAGGGAGCAGGACGGCGTTTGGAATTGCGCATTGCCGGCGCGGATGCTAATCCATATTTGGCGGCAGCGGCATTATTATCAGGTGTGCGGGCGGGGGTGTTGGCGCGTCACCGCCCGCCGCCAGAAATGAAGCCGCTCAAAACACCGCTGCCGATTGCTTTGCCGACAGCGCTAACCGCTCTGCAACGTGCAAAAACATTGCCGCAAATTATTGACCGCCGTTTTTTGCAGTTATACCAGCAGGTTAAAGCAAGCGAATGGCAAAAAGAAAACGCCCGCGTCAGTGATGAGGAGCGGCGTTTTTATTGCGGCGTTGTTTGATAATCCCTAAAAATATTACAAATATGCGATAATTGTTATTATGTTAAAAAGCATTAGCATCAAAAATTTCACGGTGTTTGGTGATGATTTTCCACTGCTGAAATTTTCCCCTGGACTCAACATCATCATTGGCGAAAACGCCACCGGCAAAAGCCATCTGATGAAGCTGGGTTACGCCTTGGCATTTGGCAGTGTGCAAGCGAAAACAGCCCCCCGTCAAAGCAAAGATGAAATGGGACGCATTGTGGGCGACAAGTTGCTCGGCGTTTTTGGGACGGATAAATTGGGGCGGCTGGTATCGCGCCGACCAGGACGGAGCCGTTGCGAAATAACCATTGCTATGGGGCAGCAGCCATGCGACTTTTCTCTTGCTTTCTCGACCAACAGTCAAATCGCTCAAATCACCAAGTTGCCCCAAAATTATCTCAGCAAGAAACCGGTGTATTTTCCTACGCGCGAAATGCTGTCGCCTTATCCCGGGTTTGTCGGTGCTTGTGAGGAAAATGTGTTACATTTTGATGACACCTATGTAGATTTAGCGAAGGCTTTGGGCCATGCTCAGACGCAGGGAAGAAGAAAAGAGAAGGCACAAAAATTAATGGACCCTCTTGAAGAAGCAATGCAGGCAAAGATTATCCAAAAAAACGACCGGTTTTATCTGAGGCACCAGCAAAAGAGCAAAGGCGACTTAGAAATTGAATTTGAAGCGGAGGGACATCGCAAGTTGGCCATGCTTACCTATCTCATTGCTAACGGGCAGCTGGATCAGGCAGGCAGCACGTTGTTTTGGGATGAGCCAGAAACCAACATGAATGCTCGCATGATTCGGGTGCTGGCACAAGCAATCATTAATTTAAGCGGTATGGGGGTGCAAGTTATGATCGCCACCCACAGCCTTTTTTTGTTGCGTGAATTAGATATGCTAAACATGAAAAAATCAAGGAAAGAAAACATGAAAGTTATCGCGTTGGTGCGCAATGAAGAAACAGGAGAAGTAAAAGCCGCCACTTGCGAAAACGATATTGATGAAATAGACCTGGATTATTTTGTGGTGCTCAAGGAAGAAGCGGAGCAGGGAATGAAGTATATTGACCGGCAAACAGAAGACGAATAGGAAAGGGAATAGTAATGCCATTCGATATTATTGAGACCTATAAAAAAAATGATGGGCAAAAAATCCACATTAAGATGACTTTCGCAGATTCTTGGCAAGCGATAAAATACGATGCTGAAAAGGAGGGGGCCTATAACTCCACTTATCATATCAATACCCTTCAAAATGTTGACAGGAAAGCGGTTGATGTCGTTGCCGTATGCCCTCAAAATGTTATGGTTTTGATTGAAGTTAAGGAAGAATCTTCCGTAAATTTACTCCACATTACCCAAAAGTACTATGACACCATTGCTGGCATGGTGTGTGCGTGGATGTCTGGAAAAGATGAATTGGCAAAGATTTCCAAGCCAGTATTTAATAGTGAAAAACCTAAAATACAGGCGGTTTTGCTGATTGTAAACTCAACTGCTTCATCAGACACCACCAAAGGCGCACTATCCCAGATTGCCATGATGGCTATTGGGGATGCAATGCAGAATAGATTAGCACCTCTGGGAATTAGGTCCAGGGTGCGATATTTATCATCTCCCAGCTCCGAATTTGGCTGGGAAGCCCGCAGGATATAAACATGTTTCACATCATCATAGTTGGCGGCGGCGGACGCGAGGCGGCTTTTGCCCGCAAACTCGCCG
>JBPCWX010000254.1:0-6852 GCA_051009095.1 Gammaproteobacteria bacterium
GAGCCGCACATTGACGAGTCATTCGTGATTAAATAATATATAATGGGCAAACGCTTATTTATTAATGCAGATAAAGGAGTCATTATGTCAACACGCACTTATTTTATTGCCGTTGTTTTTGCGGCGATGCTTTGTCAGCCACTGCAAGCGGCCGATAAATTGGTCATTTCCAACTGGGACGCTTATATGCCGCCCGACTTGCTGGAAAATTTCACCCAAGAAACGGGCATTGAAACCGAATTGGCGGTGCACGCCACCAATGAGGAAATCATGGGCAAGCTTACCGCTAATGGAGGGCGTGGCTATGACATTGTTTTTGTTTCCTCACCTTTTGCCGAGGCTTTGGATAAATTGGGGCTGGCGGCTTTGCTGGACCCCGCCAAAATCCCCAACCTGGCGAATCTTTATCCACAAGCGAGGCGACTGCCATATGACCCGGGCAATACTTTTTCCATTCCCTACGCTTGGGGCACAACCGGCCTGTGCTATCGCTCCGATTTGGTCTCTGGCACGCCCAGCAGCTGGAATGACCTGCTGCAACCGACGGCGGAATTGGACGGTAAAATCACCATGCTGGCCACTGAACGCTGGCTTTTGGCGGCGGGCTTTTTGTCGCTGGGTTATTCCATTAACACCACCAGCCCGCAAGAAATAGAGGCCACCAAAAATGCGCTGATTGCCGCCAAAAAACATTTGCTGGCATTTGATGATGCAACTTTTTATTCTAAACTGGTCTCTGGCGAAGCACTATTGACACATGCGTGGGATGGCTGGTGCAATTATGGCATCCTCGAAGATGACAATATCCGCTATGTGGTGCCCGATGAAGGAACCGACTTGTGGGTGGATACGCTGGTGGTGATGAGCGCCTCGCGGAATAAAGATGCCGCCCATCAGTTTGTTAACTATGTGCTGAGCGCCGAAGTGGGCAAATGGGTCGCCGAAAACATTCTTTATAAGACGCCCAATCAGGTTGCCATGGAGTCGCTGTCGCCCGCTCTGTTTGAGCAATTTCCAAATATGGCATTTGACCCCGTCGACATGCTCAATTATGAAATGCTGCGCGATTTGGGACGCACCCAAAGAGACTACACCCGTGCCGCCACTGAAATTATGGCGGCAAACTAAGCCGCTTAGACGGCGCGGCAATGGCTCAGCGCACTGGTAATTGGCTGCTTATCGCCCCCGGCACTCTGTGGCTGTGGGCGTTTATGGTTGTCCCTTGCCTGCTGATTTTTGTCCTCGCCTTTTTTGAGCGGGGCATTTATGGCGGGGTGGAATATTATTGGAACACCGATAATTTTCGCCGTGCCTGGGACCCGCTGTATTTGGGTATTTTTGCCACTTCTGGCCGCATTGCCCTGACCGCAACCGTGGTTTCTTTGCTGCTGGCATATCCGGCGGCATATGCCGTGGCACTTTTGCCGCGGCGACGACAGACGGTCTGGCTGTTTTTTATCATGCTGCCCTTTTGGAGCAATTATCTTATCCGCACATATGCTTGGATGGTCATGCTCAATCGCGAAGGGCTAATTAATCGCACACTAATCGCGGTCGGCATAATCAATGAGCCCTTACCGCTGTTGTATAACGAATTTGCGGTGGTGGTTGGCTTGGTGTATAACTATCTGCCCTTTGTCATTTTGGCGATTTATGCGTCATTGAGCCGTTTGCCGCCAGAATTGCGCGAGGCGTCCTCAGATTTGGGGGCGTCATCGCTGCGCACTTTTATTCGCATAACACTGCCGCTGACTCTGCCCGGTGTTGCCGCCGGTGCGGTTTTTGTTTTTGTCCTGTCGGTGGGTAATTTCATCACACCGGATTTGCTCGGCGGCGGTCGTTTGCAAATGGTGGGTAATTTAATCTATGACCAGTTTTTGACGGCACGTGATTGGCCTTTTGGTGCGAGTCTGTCGCTGGTTTTGATGGTGATTATGGCGGCACTGTTATTTGCCCAGGCGGTGGCGGCACGGCGCGGAGCGGGTCGTGGTTAATCCCTTCCGCTCATTATTGCAGGCGCACCTGCGTTTGCTCTGTATTTTTTTATACACGCCGATTGTGGTGCTGATGGCATTGAGTTTTAACCGCTCTGGTTTGCCGACAGCGTGGACGGGTTTTTCTTTGAAGTGGCATGCGGTTTTGTGGGATAGCAAACCCATTTTGGCGGCTGCGGTTAATACCCTAATTGTGGCAGTGTGTGCGACGGTGGTGGCGTCGGCATTGGGGACGCTGCTGGCTTTGGGGGTGGAACGGCGGCGGCGGCAGTCGGCGGCATTGGATGCGCTGTTATTTGCGCCGATGATTATTCCTGATATTGTGCTGGCGGTGGCGCTGCTGTCTTTTTTTACGCTGTTGGAATGGACGCTGGGGCTGTATTCCATTATTATCAGCCACATTGTGTTTAACATTGCTTTTGTGTGTGCTGTGGTGCGGGCGCGACTGGCGCATTTTGATTATGCGACTTTGGAGGCGTCCGCCGATTTGGGGGCGAGTGGGTGGAGCACTTTTTGGCGGGTGACGCTGCCGATGATTTTTCCGGGCGTTGCCGCTGGCGCTTTGCTGGCGTTTACGTTGTCGGTGGATGAATTTATTATCGCCTATTTTACGGCTGGTGCGGGCAGCTCGTCGACGACGCTGCCGATGCAAATTTATGCCATGATTCGCTTTGGCGTGACGCCGGAAATTAACGCTTTGGCGTCTTTGGTGATGCTGTTTAGTTTTACTTTGGTTTTCTTTGCCCAGCGTTTGCAAAAAGGCACGGTTGGTGGGGTATGAGCGACACAGTGATTGCCCTGCATGATGTTGCCAAATCTTTTGATGGCGTGCCCGCTGTTGCTGGGGTGTCGCTGGAAGTCGGCGAAAACGCTTTTTTTGGTGTGCTGGGTCCTTCAGGGTGCGGCAAAACAACGCTGCTGAGGTTAATTGCCGGTTTTGAAGCCCCCGAGCGCGGTAAAATTTTATTGGACGGACGCGATATTACCGCCGTGCCGCCGGCGCGCCGACCGATTAATTTAATGTTTCAATCATATGCGCTGTTTCCACATATGACGGTGCGCGGCAATATCGGCTATGGGTTGGAGATGGAGCGTTTGCCGCGTGATGAAATTCGCCGCCGGGTTGATGATATGATGACAAAAGCCGATTTATCGGACTTTGCCGAGCGCAAACCGGCGCAATTATCAGGCGGACAACGGCAGCGCGTCGCTTTGGCGCGGGCCTTGGTAAAACGCCCGCGCTTGCTGTTGCTGGATGAGCCGCTGGCGGCATTGGATAAAAAATTACGGGAGCGGATGCAGTTTGAACTCAAGCGCATGCAGCATGATATAGGGGTGTCGTTTATTGTGGTTACTCACGACCAAGAGGAAGCCATGGCCATGGCGGATCGCGTCGCCGTCATGCGGGACGGCAAAGTGGCACAGTTGGGCACCCCGGCGGAATTGTACGAGTGTCCATCATCGCGTTTTGTCGCCGATTTTATCGGCACCATGAATTTTATTGCCGGCGTCGCCGCTGCCGATGGTGTGGAAGCGCCAAACATTGGTTTGCTGCGTGCCGCCGCCTCATTGTCGGCGAAGGCGCCGGCGGTAATGGCCGTGCGCCCGGAACATATCCGTTTGGTGCCGCAACCGATGTCGACGGAGGAAAATTCTTTGTCGGGCATGGTGATGGAGACGGTGCATCATGGCGCCGATGTCAGCGTGCAGGTGCGCTTGGATAATGTGGCCGAGCCCATGGTGGCGCGATTGCCGGCGCGGGATGCCGGCTTGTGGCGCCCGGGTGAGGCGGTATTTTGCTGTTGGGCGGCGGCGGATTCGCTGGTGCTGGCCGATGATTAAAATTTTACCGGTAGAATTTATTTGCGGGCAGTGGTTTATAATTGCCCATAAAGGAGACAATCATGACTGCTAAAACTATTGCTTTTTTTCCTGAGGCTGCTTTTGGTCCGGCGCTCAATTCGGTTGGCATTGCTCAGGCGTGTGCGGAGCTGGGGCATAAGCCGGTTTTTTTGACCGACCCCGGCATGGGCGGTGTTTATCAAGGCTATGGCTTTGAGGAACACACGGTGAATATGTCTGAGCCGATGCCGCCTGAGGAAATGGCAAAATACTGGACGGATTTTATTAACGGCCACATTCCTAATTTTCGCAAAACGCCGACTGAGCAAATTGACAATTATGTTAAAGAATGCTGGGCGGCTATTGTGGACACCGCTAAGTGGGCGCAAAAAGACTTGCCCGCAGTTTTGGATAAAGTCCGCCCCGATGTTATTTGTGTGGATAATGTGATTTTGTTTCCCGCCATCAAGCAATGGGGCAAGCCGTGGGTGCGGATTATCTCCTGTTCTGAAAATGAAATAGAAGACCCCGATATTCCGCCGCATTTGTCGGGTTGCGGCGAAAATGACACGGCTTGTTTTGCGCGCTATCAAGAGCGTTTTCTGTCGGCTATCGGTGATATTCACGATGACTTTAACAATTTTTTGGCGGCGTGCGGCGAAGCACCCTATCCGCCGGGACAGTTTTTTGAAACTTCTCCCTATCTCAATCTTCTGCTGTATCCATCTGCTGCCCGCTTTCGCCGCCGTCACCCTTTGGACGAGAATAAATTCCAATACTTGGACGGCTGCGTGCGGCAGGAACAACCATTTACAGTGCCGACTTTTAAGTCTTGCAATGACAAGCCGCTTTTATATGTCAGTTTTGGCAGTTTGGGTGCCGGTGATGTGGATTTAATGCGCCGCCTGATTGATGTGCTTGCCGACCTGCCGGTACGGGTGCTGGTCAATGTCGGCGATTATGGCGATAGTTATCCGCCGCCCCCGGATAACATTATTTTGTCTTCATGGTTTCCGCAGCCGTCGGTGATTGCACAATCGGATTTGGTGATTCACCACGGCGGCAATAACAGTTTTACCGAATGTTTTTATTTTGGCAAGCCGGCGATTATCATGCCATATGTGTGGGACGGACACGACAATGCCACGCGCGTGCAGGAAACGGGTTATGGCCGCAGCATGCCGCGTTATGACTGGCAAGCCGATGACTTGCGGCAAACCATTGAAGAGATGCTGGCGGATGAGGGTATGCGGCAACGCCTGCAAGAAACATCGCGACAGATGCAGGCTGCTCACGGGCCGCAAAAAGCCGCCCGTTTGCTGGATAAACTGGCATCGGAGGCATAAATGACGGAAATGTCTGCCATGCCGCATTTGTCGGCGGCGTCCCAAGTCCAAGAGGGGATGAAAGAGTGGGGCGAAATTCCGCCTTTGTCGGGTGTGCCATCGCAAACGCGCGGTATTTTGCTGCATAAAAACAATGATGGCGGCGAAGCGGGTTTGTGGGTTTGCACCCCCGGCATTTGGCGGTGCGACGTAAGCCGCGATGAGTTTTGCCATTTTTTGGCGGGGGAGTGTGAATATGAACACGAGTCGGGGGAGCGGCTGATGATTCGCGCTGATTGCAGTGTGTTTTTTCCCGCTGGCTGGAAAGGTGTTTGTCGAGTGCATAAAACCGTCCGCAAAGTCTATATGATTCGCTGACGCTTGGATAATGGCGAGTAAATTTAATCCCTTTGCCGCGCAAATGTATATCGGCGGCGAATATGTGGAATATCCAGATGCGGCGGTTTTGACTTCATTAAATCCGGCGACGCAAGAACCTGTGGGAAAGATCGCCGACGGCACGGTGGCGGAGGTGGCGCGGGCGGTGGAAGCTGCCGCCATCGCTCAGCGCGATTGGCAGCGGTTGGAGGCGAAAAATCGCGCTGCCTTATTGCATCGGGTGGCCGATTCCATAGAGCAAACATCGCCGCGTGCGGTGGCGCGGCAAATGACTTTGGAGATGGGCAAGCCCTATCCCGAAGCGGTGGGCGAACTGCATAATGTTGCCCCGGTCTTTCGCTATTTTGCGGAAATGGCAAGAGATCAAGCGGGGCATTTGGCGGGGGCAATACAGGCCAATTCTTTACCCTATGCGCGTGATGAGCCACTGGGCGTAAGCGGTCATATTGTGCCGTTTAATTATCCGATTTTGCTAATGAGTTGGACGGTGGCGGCATCTTTGGCGGCGGGTAACGGTTGCGTGATTAAACCCGCCCCGGCGACGACACTGTGCACGCTACTTTTTATGCAGCATTTTACCGCTTTGCCGCCGGGATTGGTGAACTGCATTACTGGCGGAGCGGCAGCGGGTCGTGCTTTGGCGGCATCGCCGGCGGTGGGAGCCATTGCCTTTACTGGCGGAGCGGCGGCGGCACAAGAAGTGGGGGCGATATGCGGCGGTCAGATGAAGCCTTGTTTACTCGAATCGGGCGGCAATGATGCGTTGATTATTACCTCTCAGGCACCGCTGGAGGTGGCGGTTGCCGGTGCGGTGACGGCGGCCTTTCATTTGTCGGGACAGATATGCACCTCGGCGGAGCGTTTTTTTGTTGATGATGCGGTGCATGATGAATTTGTGGAAAAATTTGCGGCGGCGACAAAGCGGTTGCGTTTGGGCGATGGATTATCACACACCGAAATAGGTCCTTTGGTGAGCTGTGCCGGGCGCGATAAAGTTGTGCGCATTGTTGAGGACGCAAAAGCCCGCGGGGCCACTGTTGTTTGCGGCGGGCGAATACCGGCGGGCATGGAGCAAGGGTGGTTTTATGAGCCGACAATATTAACCGAGGTGTCGGCGGAGATGGCGGTCATGCGCGAGGAAGTGTTTGGGCCAGTGGCGGCCGTACGCCGATGTCGCGATTTTACCGAGGCTTTACAATGCGCCAATGATACAGCATTTGGTTTGGGGGCATCGGTTTTTACCACCGATTTAGCCGAAGCAATGGAAGCGGCGGACGTGTTGCAGGCGGGTA
>JBPCWX010000255.1:0-2112 GCA_051009095.1 Gammaproteobacteria bacterium
CCGCAATACTATCAGGCGGCAAAAATTGACGGCGCTTCTCGTCTGGCGGTATTTTGGCATATTGAATTACCCAAACTCAAGCGCGTGCTAATCATCGCCATTTTGCTGCGCTTTATGGACAGTTTTATGATTTATTCCGAGCCGTTTGTCTTGACTGGCGGCGGCCCCGGCAACAGCACCACATTTTTATCGGTGGACTTGGTGAAGATCGCACTGGGGCAGTTTGACTTGGGCCCGGCAGCGGCGATGTCGCTCATTTATTTTCTTATTGTGCTTCTTGTCAGCTGGGTATTTTATGCGATTATCGCGCGCGGAGGAAAATAGACATGAAACAAATTAAGTGGCTGGTACCGACTATCTACATCATCTTTCTCATGCTTCCCATTTATTGGCTGGTGAACATGTCATTCAAGACCACCAATGAGATCTTAGGCGGTTTTTCCTTAGTGCCGATGGACTTTACCGTGGAAAATTACCGCAAGATATTCACCGACTCCTCATGGTACAGCGGCTATATTAACTCCATATTGTACGTTGTCATTAACACCGTCTTATCGGTGGCGGTGGCATTGCCGGCGGCATATGCCTTTTCGCGCTACCGCTTCATCGGCGACAAGCACCTGTTTTTTTGGCTGCTGACCAACCGCATGGCGCCGCCGGCGGTTTTTGCCCTGCCGTTTTTTCAGTTATATTCCGCGATTGGATTATTTGACACGCACCTTGCCGTGGCCTTGGCGCATTGTCTGTTTAATATCCCGCTGGCGGTTTGGATTTTGGAAGGGTTTATGTCTGGGGTGCCGAAAGAGCTGGACGAAACCGCTTTTATTGATGGTCATCCTTTCCATCGTTTCTTTATCAAAATTTTCATTCCCGCGATTGCCGCCGGCATCGGCGTAACCGCTTTCTTTTGTTTTATGTTTTCATGGGTGGAGCTGCTGCTGGCAAAAACCCTGACGGCGGTTGATGCCAAACCAATAGCGGCGACCATGACCCGCACGGCAAGCACTTCTGGCTATGAACTGGGTTTGCTGGCGGCGGCGGGAACGCTGACGATTTTGCCCGGCGCACTGGTTATCTGGTTTGTGCGCAACTACATTGCGCGGGGCTTCTCGCTGGGGAGGGTTTGATGCTGGATTTATCTTGGATGGCATGGACCCCCCCCACGGCGGCGTTCTTTATCATCATTTTTATATTGCTGGTGATTATGGGAATTTGGGAATGGCGTATTCCGGGCGGCACCGAGCGGAGGGGGATTTTGGGCATCATCACCACCCGCGGCGACCGCTTATTCATATCACTGCTGGGGGCGGCATATATCCACTTGGCTTGGCTTTTATTGACCGATTGGCACTTGGCATGGGCCACGCTCATCTCACTGTTTGCCGCCATCTTTATTTTTCGGCGCGTCTAGGGCAATAATTGACATCACCCCGCAAAAATACTATAATCGCCCAATGATTTATCGCTTGGGAAATTTTCTGTGAGTCGCGCCAAAGGCAATGGCAACGGCGGCAATTCTTTGCCGCTGACGGACGAGCAAATACGCGATATTATTGAGCGGTTGGAAAGCCGGCGGATTTTGCCCGATGAATATCGCTTTTTGCTTTTCGGCGACAAACGCGACGTGGAATTGCTTTGGCGCGGCAAAACCAATCAACTTGCCAATATCCCTTTGCCATTCCAAACTATTGAACAAGTGGATGAGCCGCGCGCCGAAACCACCAACCCCCCAATGGATATGTTATTTGACCACGGCGGCCGGCAACTGCGCGGCTGGACAAACAAACTTATTTGGGGCGATAACAAACTCATTTTGCCCTCGCTTAAAAACGGTCATTTACGCCGCGAAATAGAAAATAATGGCGGCATTAAACTGATTTACATTGACCCGCCTTTTGATGTTGGGGCGAATTTTTCTATGACCGTAGAAGTGGGCGGCGACAGTTTGACCAAACAACCCAATGTGCTCGAGGAAATTGCCTATCGCGACACTTGGGGCAAAGGTGCCGACAGTTTTATCGCCATGATTTATGAGCGGCTGGCGTTGATGCGCGGTTTACTTGCCGATGACGGCAGCATTTATGTGCATTGTGATTGGCGGGTGAATAGTTA
>JBPCWX010000256.1:0-4799 GCA_051009095.1 Gammaproteobacteria bacterium
CGATCGTAAAAGTACGGCACATTTGGCGGGATTACATAAATTGCTGGCGCCGCATGAAATGGGGGAATTATTTAAATTTATCGCTTTTGCCAAAGGCGACGTGCCGCCATTGCGCGGCTTTGCTGACAATGACCGCCGCCATTCTTTATAAAATCCTATCGCCCATAATTGGCTTACAAATGGGCGGCTTGGGCGGGCTTTGCGGTAAAATAACAGCACCATGAACACGCGCGTTATTTTTCCCACCAACGGTGCGGACTTATCCGACCTTGACGCCTACCGTCATATCGGCGGTTATGCGGTATTGGAAGAAACACTCAAAAATAAAATCCCGCCCGCAACACTTCTGGCGGAGATTAAAGAAGCGGGCTTGCGCGGGCGCGGCGGTGCGGGTTTTCCCACCGGACTCAAATGGTCTTTTATCCCCCGCGGACTGCATAATGAGGTGTATCTTGTCTGCAACAGCGATGAAGGCGAACCCGGCACTTTTAAGGATCGCGACATTCTCCGCAAAAATCCGCACCAATTAATTGAAGGCATGATTCTTGCCGCCTATATCATCGGTGCCACCCGTGGCTATAATTATATTCACGGCGAAATTTGGGAAGTGTATGAGCATATGGAAAAAATGGTGGAACTGGCGCAGCAGGCCGGCTATCTGGGAGAGCATATTCTTGGCTCCGATTTCTCTTTTGACCTGCACAATCACCACGGCTATGGCGCCTATATTTGCGGCGAAGAATCCGCCCTGCTCGAATCTTTGGAAGGCAAAAAAGGACAGCCGCGGTATAAACCGCCATTCCCCGCAAGTTATGGGCTTTATGGCAAACCAACGACCATCAACAACACCGAAACTTTTGCCTGTGTGCCCCATATCTTGCGGCACGGCAGCAAAAATTTTGCCGATTTGGGCATTCCCAACAACGGCGGCACAAAAGTTTTCTCGGTGTCGGGACATGTTGCGCGGCCGGGCAATTATGAAGTGCCCTTAGGGACTCCGTTTGCCGAATTATTACAAATGGCCGGCGGCGTGCGCCATGGCAAAAAATTAAAAGCGGTTATTCCCGGCGGCTCCTCAGTGCCGATTGTGCCCGGCGAACAGATGATGGAATTAACCATGGATTATGATTGCTTGGGCAAGGCGGGCACCATGCTGGGTGCGGGCTCGGTGATTGTCATGGACGAAAGCGTGTGCATGGTGCGCGCCTTGGCGCGGCTGGCCTATTTTTATTTTGAAGAATCGTGCGGTCAATGCACGCCCTGCCGCGAAGGAACCGGCTGGCTCTATCGTATTGTCCAGCGCATCGAAGACGGCAGCGGCCATGATGATGACTTGGACTTATTACTCAGCATCAGCGATAAAATCGACGGCCGCACCATTTGCGGGCTGGGAGCGGCGGCGGCAACCCCGGTGCGAAGTTTTATCAAGCATTTTCGCAGTGAATTTGAAGACCATATCCAAAGCGGCTGCAACGCGCCGCCGGGGTTTGGTGATTAAACGAAAGATGCTTAGCTCACCATATTTTACCAAGGCACAACCACACAGGACGCCACCATGGACATTGAACTAAAAATTAACGGACAACCCGTGAGAATTAAAGAAGGCGCCACGGTGATGCAGGCGGCGACGGCATTGGGCATCTATATCCCCCATTTTTGCTATCACCCAAAATTATCCATCGCCGCCAACTGCCGCATGTGTTTGGTGGATATTGCCAAGTCGCCCAAACCGCTGCCCGCTTGCGCAACCCTCGCCCTGGCCGGCATGGAAGTGCAGGTCGACTCGCCCAAGGCAATCGAGGCGCAAAACAGCGTCATGGAATTTTTACTGATCAATCACCCCTTGGACTGCCCCATCTGCGACCAAGGCGGCGAATGTCAATTACAAGATTTGGCGGTCGGCTATGGCATGTCCAAGTCGCGCTATACCGAAGAAAAACGCGTGGTCATGGAAAAAAACCTCGGCCCGCTCATTGCCACCGATATGACGCGCTGCATTCATTGCACCCGTTGCGTGCGTTTTGGCCGCGAAATCGGCGGCATGATGGAAATGGGCATGATCGGGCGCGGCGAACATGCCGAAATTATGCCTTTTATTGAACGCACCGTGGATTCTGAACTATCCGGCAATATGATTGATGTCTGTCCGGTGGGCGCGCTCACTTCCAAACCGTTTCGCTTTACCGCCCGCCCCTGGGAACTGACCCAAAAACCAAGCATCTCGCCGCATGATGCCTGGGGCAGCCACCTTGTCGTCCATACCAAAGACCATGCCGTCAAGCGCATCACCCCCGGCGAAAAAGAAGATATTAATCAATGTTGGCTGGCTGACCGCGACCGTTTTTCCTACCTTGGCCTGACCACCCCTGACCGCGCGCTGGCACCGTTTGCCCGCCCCTATAGCGAACAAAAATTTGAAGAACAAAACTGGCGCGAAGCAGTCGCCGCTTTTGCCCGCCAACTGCAACGCGCCGCCCAGCAGGACCCTGACCAAATGGGATTTTTTATCTCGCCCAATGCCACCCTCGAAGAGCAGTTTTTATGGCAAAAAATTGCCCGCGGTTTGGGCTGCGAAAACATTGACAGCCGTCTGTGGCAGCGCGATTTTTCCGCCGCCGCACCCGCCCAATTTGGCTTTCGCATTGCCGACCTAAAAACCGCCAGCGCGATTTTATTCATCGGCGCCGACCCCGCCCGCGAACTGCCGCTGCTCCCGACCCGCCTCAAACGCCCCAGCAAACGCCGCTGTTTGCTGTCCATCGGTGCCACCGACATCCGCGCGCAAATGCCCATGGCGGCGCAATGCTTAGTGCGCCCCTCCGACATCGCCGACACTTTGCAAAGCCTAAATCACCTGCTTGGACTAAGCCCAAACAGTGAAATTATGCTTTTTGATGAGATGTCGCCAACCCTCAAAAACATGGCGACACTTTTGCAAAACACCAATCGCCGCTGTCATATCGTTTTTGGCGATGTGGCGCAAAATGCCGAAAACTACGGCGATATTTTGCAGCAGGCGCAGATTTTGGCGGACGGCATCGGCGCGCAAGTCGGCGTCATCTGCGGCGGTGCCAATGGCGCCGGAGCCCACCAAGTCGGCTGTCTGCCGCAAAAAGAAGGCGTCAACACCGCCGCCATGCTGCGCCAAGGACTCAAATCTGTTGCGCTGTTTAATTGTGAAGCCGCCGATTTTAGCGAGCAGTCTTTGGCGCAAGACATGGTGGAAACCGCCGATTTTGTCGGCACCTTGACCACCCACCTGAGCAGCATCCGCCGTTTTGCCGACATCATTTTACCGATTGCGGCATTCGCCGAAAATGAAGGCACTCTCATCAACGGCGAAGGCCGCGAGCAAACTTTTACCGCTGCCGCCCATTTGCCCGGACGCGCGCGCCCGGGCTGGAAAGTCTTGCGCATTTTGGGAGACGCCTTAGGGCTGGACGGCTTCGCTTTTGCGTCTCTGGCGGAAGTGCGCGCGATGCTGGCGGATTGTCAATTTACGCCACCCGCCCAAACTGCCGCCGCCATTCATAAAAACACCGGCACCGACACGCTGGAAATTATCGGCGGCGCGCCGATATATGGCGGCGACATGCTGGTCCGCCGCGCCGAAGCATTGCAAAAAACGGCGGCGGGACGCGCAACTTCCGCGGTGTTTATGCACCCCGATGACATGCGGCGGCGAGCCTTGACCAACGGCGACAGCGCCCTCATAAAAGACAGCAAACAGCACACCCAAGCGGCGGTTTTTGCCGACGAGCGACTGGCGCGAGGCGCGATTTTGGCGCGTTTGCCGGTCCTGCGCGAGACGCGCGTATCGGTGCTGCCGACCCAACAGGCGGCGGCGGGCTAATGCGTCTTTGGCTATTTCAGACCCTGTCGCCGTGGTTGGGCGGGTATGCGGAAGGGGCGGCGATTTTGGCGGATACGCTAATAAAAGTGCTGGCGATTGTTTTGCCGCTGATGCTTTGCGTGGCATATTTAACCTATGCCGAGCGGCGGGTGATTGGCGCGATGCAGCTGCGGCTGGGACCGAATCGGGTGGGACCTTGGGGTTTATTGCAGCCGATTGCGGACGCCCTCAAATTATTATTAAAAGAGATTATTTTACCGGCCGATGCGAGTCGTTTTTTGCTGCTGATTGCGCCGGCGATTTCATTGGCGGCGGCGCTGGTGGCGTGGGCGGTCATTCCTTTTTCGCCGGGGGTGGTGCTGGCGGACATTAACGCTGGTTTGCTGTTTGTGCTGGCGGCGACGTCCATGGGCGTCTATGGCGTGATTATTGCCGGCTGGGCGTCCAATTCCAAATATGCTTTTTTGGGTTGTTTGCGTTCGGCGGCGCAGATTGTGTCGTACGAATTGGCGATGGGTTTTGCTTTGGTGACGGTGTTGATGGCGGCGGGCAGTCTGAATTTTTCAGAGATTGTGGAAGGGCAGCGCGGGACGACTTTTTTGTCATGGTATTGGCTGCCGCTACTGCCGATGTTTTTGGTGTATTTCATCTCTGGGGTGGCGGAGGTAAATCGCGCGCCTTTTGATGTGGCGGAGGGCGAGTCAGAGATTGTGGCGGGTTTTCATGTGGAGTATTCGGGCATGGCGTTTGCGATTTTCTTTTTAGCGGAATATGCCAACATGATATTAATATCGGCGTTGACGGCGGTGATGTTTTTGGGCGGGTGGCTGCCGCCTTTGGCGATGGCGCCATTTATTTGGGTGCCGGGTTTTGTGTGGTTATTTTTCAAGATTGCATTTTTACTTTTTTGTTTCTTATGGTTTCGCGCGACTTTTCCGCGCTACCG
>JBPCWX010000257.1:0-8314 GCA_051009095.1 Gammaproteobacteria bacterium
GTTAACTCCTGAACCGAAATAACCGACAAAATTGCCGAGTCTTTTATCAATAAAATAAACTGCCCCGCCAGCGGTGCGGCAATGTTGCGAAACATCTGCGGCCAAATCACCAATAACTGCGTCTGCCAGCGGCTAAGCCCCATGCTGCGCGCCGCATCCCGCTGCCCATTGTCCACCGACAGCACCCCCGCGCGAAAGATCTCGGCAAAAAAAGCGCTCTCAAAAATCGCCAAACACAACGCGCCGCCGATAAAATTTTCCACCCGCACCGCATCACCCGCCAACCATCGCAACCATTCACCCGCCACCGGCTGACTCGCCCATTCGCCCAAAAAATCAAACAAGCCCACCCCAGCGAAAAAAAAGAAAATAAACATAAAAACAATCGGCGGCAAATTGCGCAAAGACTCCACATATACCGCTGCCAGCCATCGTAAACACCGTGCCGATGACAGTGCCAGCGCCGCCGTCAAGCCCCCCAAACACACCGCCAACACCCCCGATAAAATGAGCAACCGCACACTGGCCGCCAAACCCGACAACAATAATCCAGACTGCCAGCCGTCATCAATCGCCATCACATAACTCCACGCCGCCGACCAGTTCCATTGATATGACAAAGCATCACCTACCCGCCCAAATAACAGCACCGCAGCCCCTGCCAGCAACAGGCAAAAAATGGTGTCACGCCAACGCCAATCACTCATCACCGCCGCCCCATGCCGTCTATTTGCGCTCTCTGCCGCAGACGCGCTTCCCAGCTGGAAATTAACCGAGCCAAAGGAAAACATATCATGACATACATCGCCCCCACGGTGAGCCAAATCTCAAAAGTCAAAAAAGTCTCCGCCGCCAGATTGCGCGCCGTGTCAGTCAAATCGGCAATGGCGATAATCGTAACAATCGAGGAATGTTTAATCAATGACACAAATAAATTCGCCAGCGGCGGCAGCATCAGCGGCAAAGCCTGCGGCAGCACAATAAGCCGCCAGCGGGTCGGTGCGCGAAGCCCCAAAGCAGCGGCGGCCTCGGTCTGTCCATGCGGCACCGAGGCAATGCCGGCACGAAAAATTTCGGCGGCAAAGGCGCCTTCAAATAATGCCAAAACCAATGCTCCAGTGACAAAACGATCGGTATTGAGCACCCCGCCCAACATAAAATAAAGTAAGTACAGCTGCACCAGCAACGGGGTGCCGCGCATCACATTCACATAACCGCGCAGCAGCAAGCGAAGAGAAGGCATCCTGCCAGCCGCACCAATGGCGGTCAGCCCGCCAATGACAACCGCCGCCAAACCAGCCACCACGGACAACTGCATGGTCATCCCCAGCCCTTCCAGCAAAGGGCCCGCCGCCCAACCATCGGTGGTCTGACGCAAAAAATATCTTGGCAGCCGTCCCCATCGCCATTGATAATCCAGCGCCGATGCGCCGTGCCAGATCAGCCAGCCCACTCCTGACAAAACAGCGGCGGTGAGCATCCAATCGGTGCTGCCGGAGGCAAAATATGTTTTAATGCGTTTTTTCACAATAGGGACGGACAAATGAACAAACTAATTATTATCGCATCTATTTTGTTGGCGGCAACGGCAAATGCGGCCGGCGTCATTGATGACGTCTTAGACCGCGGCACCTTGCGCGTGGGCATGAGCAGTTTTAAACCATGGGCGATGCAGGCGCAAGCCGGCGGTTTTATTGGTTTTGAGCCCGATGTCGCACAGCGCTTAGCAGAGGATTTGGGTGTGGAATTAGAGATTGTGCCGACTGCCTGGGATGGCATTATTCCGGCATTATTGGCGGGTAAGTTTGATTTAATTGTCAGCGGCATGTCGGTGACGCCGGCGCGCAATTTACAGGTCAATTTTTCCGCGCCATATGCGTATTCGGGTTTGGGTTTGGCGGCCAGCAGAGCGCGTGTCAATGCCACTTCAAGCGTTGATGATTTTAATCGTTCCGAGGTGATTTTTGCCCTGCGCCGCGGCGCGTCACCGGTGGCCTTTGTAAAAGAAAGATTTCCCCAAGCGGAAGTGCGGCAATATGACGACGAAGCGGCGGCGATTCAAGATTTGGTCAATGGCCGCTCTGATGCTTTTATCACCTCCGCGCCCCTGCACAAGCTGGCGGCAGAGCAGCATCCAGACAAATTATTTATCCCGTTTAACGCGTTATTTTCGCAGAGCCAAGAAGCCATTGCCCTGCGCAAAGGAGATGCGGATAGTTTGAACTTCTTAAATAATTGGGTGGCATTGCGCACCGCCGATGGCTGGCTGCAAGAGCGGCATAATTATTGGTTTAAGGGTAAGGAGTGGGAGTCGCTGGTTGGCGGGCAATAGGAGGGCAATTCCATATAAGAATGGTGGCAAAATAATGCCCGCTGAGATTATCCACACATTGCCCCAAGCGAATTTTTCTTCAGCACGGAGACTGTTTTTATCATCCTTACCAAGCCGCGGCAAATATAAGTACAAAAGATACAACGGCCTGCCGCTGCGTTATGCTGGCGGCAAAAGTCTGGCCGTAGGGCATATCGTCGAAAATTTGCCCGACCCTATCTCTTGCCTGGTGTCGCCTTTTTTTGGCGGCGGCAGTGTGGAAATCGCCTGTGCCAAGGAATTGGGAATCAATGTGCGCGGTTATGATGTGTTTGCCATTCTCGCTCAGTATTGGCAAATGCAAACAAACAACCCCCAAAAATTGGCGGCACGGCTAAAAAAATGGCAGCCCACGCCTAAGCGGTATGATGCAGTAAAAGCGCGTTTGCGCGCTCATTGGCAAGGCAGCAAACCGATTGAGGATAATTTGGAATTGGCGGCACATTATTGGTTCAATCACAATCTGTCATATGGCCCTGGCTTTTTGGGCTGGATGTCTAAAATATATGAATGCCCGTCCCGCTACGAGCGTTTGCTAAAAAAGGTGGAGAGTTTTTCCTGCCCTAATTTATCGGTGCGGCATGGCGATTTTGCCAACACCATTCCCGCGCATCACGGCGATTTTTTATACTGCGACCCGCCGTATTATTTGGACGGCAACAGCAAAATGTTTCGCGGCATTTACCCGCAGCGCAACTTTCCTGTTCACCATAAAAATTTTGACCATAAAAAATTGTGCGACTTATTGCACGCCCACCAAGGCGGTTTTATTTTGTCGTACAATGACTGCCAAACTATCCGAGAGTGGTATGCGGATTTTTCTATCATAGAAGTCGCCTGGCAATACACGCTTGGGCAAGGCGAAACGCGAATAGGGCAAAATCGGCGGGATGCCCAAGCCGGGCATGTTAAACAATCGCACGAATTGCTGATTATTTCATTTGATATTGTAAAATGACAACATGAGCAAACGTCCGCCCAAAATTCCCCGTCCACGCTTTGAGTCAACAACAGATGATATGCGGCGGCGATTAAAAAATATCGTTCCTGGCGCTTTTGGCGAAAACGGCACGCTAAACACCGATGCCCTGCTTACCCAGTTAGGCGAGACTCCACAACCCGCGCGAGAGCGTTATCTCTTTGATTGGGCGGGTAAACATGAATCCGCAACCGCCTTGACTATTCCGCCGCTGGGTACGCTGATGCCGCAACATGCGGAGTCGGTCAGTTTTGGCAACACTCAAAATTTATATTTGGAAGGCGACAATTTGGAGATTCTAAAATTGCTCAGAAATTCCTACACCGGGCGCGTCAAAATGATTTACATTGACCCGCCCTACAACACCGGCAAAGATTTTGTCTATCATGACAATTTTCGCGATCCGCTGAGCGATTATTTTCGCAAAACCGGACAGATTGACAAAAACGGCAAAAAAGCAGAAGCTGCGGATGCGGAACGCAATCTTAACGGCCATCGGCATTCGCGCTGGTTGTCGATGATGTATCCAAGGTTATGGCTGGCAAATGAATTGCTGCGCGATGACGGCGTAATTTTTGTGTCTATCGACGACAACGAAGTGCATCATTTGCGGATTTTAATGAATTTGGTTTTTGGGGAGGATAACTTTATTGCTTTGCTACCAACCGTGATGAACTTAAAAGGCAATCAAGACCAATTTGGTTTTGCGGGAACACATGAGTACACAATAGTTTGTGCTAAAAACAAAGAAAATCTACGATTAGGGGAGTTTGCTTTGGATGACGAATTACTTAACGTATGGCAAAAGGATGAATGCGGATTCTACAAAAAAGGCGCATCATTAAAAGCCACAGGACAAAACGCACCGCGTGAAAAACGCCCAAATTTATACTTCCCTCTTTATGTCGGTAGAAAAAACGGCGATTATTATGTATCGTTGACAAGACGGGCGAAAAAAGATTACGAAATATTTCCCATCACAGATGGAAAAGAAATGTCATGGCGGTGGAGCCAAGACAAATTCTTAAATCAGCCTTTTGATATTATTGTTGAGAACGGTGGAAATAACGGCGAGTTTAACTTATATAAAAAACAGCGTCCGTCCATCGGCGACATGCCAAGCAAAAAGCCCAAAACTTTATTTTATAAACCCGAATACAGTAGTGGGAATGGAACAGCACAACTGGAGAATCTTCTTGGTGATGGTAGAATTGTATCCAATCCTAAACCTGTTGAGCTTATCAAGGATTTTATTGTCATTTCGTCAACTAAAAATGACATTATCTTAGATTTCTTTTCCGGCTCCGCCACCACCGCCCAAGCGGTCATGGAATTAAACGCAGAGGACGGCGGTGCGCGAAAATTCATCATGGTGCAAATGCGCGAATCCACCCCCGACAAAAGCGAGGCACGCGCCGCCGGCTATGATAACATTGCCCAAATAGGCCGCGAAAGAATCCGCCGCGCCGGCGACAAAATCCGCCAAACCAGCAATGGCCATATGTTTGCCGCCGATACAGACCTTGGATTTCGCGCCTATTCCTTGGCACGCGGGAATTTGATGCAAGACTGGGAAACGCTCCAAATTTCAGGGGATACCGACAAGGAGCGAATGACAAAATGGGACAACTCGCAAAAAAAACTGCGCCTTGCCGCCAAGCGAAACCCCGAAGCGATTATAACCGAATTGATTTTGTCATTTGGCATGGATTTATTTGCCACAGTGCAAAAAAAACAGGCAGGCAAAAACACCGTGCATTTGGTTGATGACGGCATCAAAAACTTTCATTTGTGCTTAGATGACACCTTAGAAGATGATTTGTATGAAATTTTGGGCTTGTCCAAAACCTGCCGTTTGGTAGTGCGCGATTCTGCCCTCAGCGGCAATATCTCACAATCTCTCAATTTTAGCCTGCATTGTCGGGTTATGGTTATTTAGCGTCATAAGACCATGCAAATCCAATACGACGGCGCCCAAAGCCACCAACTGGAAGCGATTGCCACCGTACTTCGCTTGTTTTCAGGGGCGCGCCCCCAATCTTCTGCTCTGCCTAAGCAAAACACAACGGTGCTTTTTAATTCCCCCGTAGTCGCCAACATGCCGCCATGGACAGATCATGCCAACTTACTTGCCAAAGTGCAGGAAGTGCAAAAATCTCAAGAGCCGCCCCTCCCTGCCGATGATAAACTTAGGAATATTGAAGAGGCTTTTGATGATTCCGCAAGCAACGGGCTTGTTGCCGGTCATACGGTATCTTTTCCCAATTTTGCCATAGAAATGGAAACCGCCACCGGCAAAACTTATCTTTTTTTGCGCACTATCCGCGAAATGATTCAAAAATGCGGACTACTGAAATTTATTATCATCACGCCCTCGGTTGCGGTGCGCGAAAATATCCTGCACTCGCTTGCTTCTCTTTCTTCGCATTTTTCCACCTTGTACGATAAACCGTGCGAATGGTCTGCGTACAAAGCCCAAAAAACGCATATTGTGCAGCGTTTTGCCGCCTCTGCATCAGCGCAAATTATGGTGATGACCATTGACTCATTTAACAAAAGACTGAATGTTATTCGTCAAGACGCCGACCACCTGAGCGGCGAAATTCCGCTGACCATGTTGCAAGCCGTCCGCCCCGTATTGATATTAGATGAGCCGCAAAATATGGAAAGCGAATTATCAGTTAAATCTCTTGCCCTGCTCAATCCGCTTTTTGCTCTGCGGTATAGCGCAACACACCGCAAAAATTATAATTTGTTATATCGTTTGAGTCCTACGGCCGCCTATCGGTTGGGCTTGGTCAAACAAATTCAGATTGGTTCCATCACCGCGAAGCGCAGCGATCCTTTTGTGCGTGTGGAAAAAGTGCATCATCGGGGCAATATGCCGGTGGCCAAAATCGCATTTAACATCATTCGCAAGGGACGGCTGACAAAGCGTTCCATGGAGATGAAAAAATTTAACATCATTGGCAATTATTCGCAGCTAAGGGAATATGACCAATGGAAAATAAGCAATATTAAGATTCTCGATGAACAAAAGAGCGTAGATTTTAATAACGGCATCACTTTGCAACAAGGCGAAGAATCGGGCGGCGTCAACAAACAAATATTGCAGGCGCAAATAAGCAAAATGATTCAAACGCATTTTGATCGGCAAAAGGACATGCGGAGCAAGGGCGTTAAGGTTTTGTCATTGTTTTTTATTGACCGCGTAGACAATTATCAGCCCGCGGACGGCGAAATTCGCCTCTTGTTTGAGGAATGTTTTAACACCATTAAAAAGGACTACCCCGAATGGAGCGATCTTCCCGCCGCCTCTGTTCATAACGGCTATTTTGCCAAAAGTGCAAAAGGCAATAGCGAAAAAGATGCGGAAGCTTTTAATCTCATCATGCGCGACAAAGAATCACTTCTCACTTTTGCCGCCGCTAATGATGATGACGAGACACGCCGCAAAAGACAAGTGTGCTTTATTTTTTCGCATTCCGCCTTGCGCGAAGGGTGGGATAACCCTAACATTTTTCAAATCTGCACGCTCAACCGCGCCCGCTCCGAGATGCGCCGCCGCCAAGAAATTGGCCGTGGCTTGCGCTTGGTGGTGGACCAACAAGGTCGTCGGCTTCGCCATAAAAGTGATAATTTGCTCACCGTCATTGCCGATGAAGACTATCAGGAGTATGTCAAAAACTATCAGCAAGAAATAAATGAAGACTACCGCGACGTCATAGAAGACCGGCTTGGCAAACCGCTAAACGAAGCAACTGAGGAAGAAATAAGCAAACTGCATGAGGAATATGGCAGCGGGATTATCCCGCCGCCCCTTGCCTCAAACACTGCCCAAACATGCCGCCGCCATATATCCAAAAATAAAAAAGGTGAAGCGGTGTTTAGTGCCGAATTTAGGGCTTTGTGGGAGCGCATCAGCCAAAAAACCTCTTATCGGCTAAAATTGGACGGCAAAAAACTGCTTGATAATGTGGTGGCAAACATTAAAAATCAAAGCATTCAAATGCCCACCATTGAATATCAAGAAAGCATCGTGGGCGTATTGGAAGATGGCACGTTTGGCGCCGAACCAGTGTCCGGCATAGACACTGTCGCCAAAATCAAAGGTAGCCATGCCGCCGTGGACGCGATTGGATTGGCAAGGTATCTACTCGACACCGAAGATTTGCCGTTGTTGTTTTCCCGCAGCGTTTTATCGAAAATTGCAAAACGGGCAGGCAAAAAAATGTTAGAAGCCAACCCCAGAGCATGGGCTGCGATGACCGCGCGCGTTATTCGCGAACAAATCGCAGAATTAGGGGCGGACGGTGTTGAGTACCAAAAATTGGACAACCAATTTTATGAGTGGGAGCAGCATTTTTCCAATTTTGCCGAAGAAGAATATCAAATCGCCTCGGCTTTTGTGGCGCGAATGAAAAACGACAAAGCGCCGTTTAAGCTTATTGAATGCGATTCAACCGTAGAAAAGGAGTTTGCCGAAGAAATGGACCGACGGCGTGATGTGGAGATTTTTCTTAAACTGCCGCGCAATTTTTATGTGCCGACGCCCATAGGGAATTACAACCCTGATTGGGCGGTTTTGATGCAAGACAATAAAGGCCATAAAAGATTGTATTTTATTGCCGAAACTAAAAGTGCAGTTGATGATGACGGTAATGTGCAAGAGAATAATTTGCGTTTGGCTGAAATGTTAAAAATTCGTTATGCCAGACGACATTTTGGCTCCACCAAACCAAAAACCGAAGGGGCACTCAATGGCGTAGACTATCGCGTTATCAAAAACGCATCACAACTACCCTAACCCGCCTCTCTAAATACTGAGCAACTCAATATGAAAATCATCGACGCCAAAACCTTTATGGTCGCCAATCCCCCGCCGTCTTTTGGCGGGGCTTATTGGGCTTTTGTCAAACTCACCGCCGACAACGGCATCAGCGGTATCGGCGAAGCATATGGCG
>JBPCWX010000258.1:0-2661 GCA_051009095.1 Gammaproteobacteria bacterium
TTGAAAAAGAATTGGGGCTCTTATCGCCCAAAATTCATCATCGCACCGATATTCCACAGAGGGCAGGGGTAAAAACAAGGGATATTAAAAATATTTTATATGGCAAACAAGGCGGATATTGCAAGGGGTGCAAACACCACTTCCGCCCACAGAATTTGACCGTTGATCACGTCGTTCCTCTGGCCACTGGCGGCATCGATGCGGATGAAAACTTACAGCTGCTTTGTGGCCATTGCAACAGCATTAAGGGCGATCGGCCAATGAAGTACCTAATTGCTGAATTGAACAAACGCGGATACTTAGTAAGAAAAGACGAAAAGCGGATTGGGTAACGAATTAATCGAGTTAATTCGGTCACGCGCTCCAATGCGGCATCGTGTTCATATATGTATCGGCGCGCCGCGTCAATGCGTCATCATCGGCAAGATCCCAAGCGTTCATCATCCATTGGCGCACGCCAGCGCGCACTTCATCGCGCGGTTTAACGTCGCCGTTGTCGTCGACGCAGTATTTGCAATAATGCGCGGTCGGTCCGGCGAAGTTGGGGTTAGCCAACGGTGCGGCACAAGAGTGGCAGTGTTCGAGGTTGAGTTGCATAATTTGTTTACGATAGCATAAAAATTACTGCCGGCGTTTTTGCTCCCACCAAAATAATGCCATGATGGTTTTGGCATCGTTAATTTTGCCGTCCGCAATCATTTGCATGGCTTGCGCTATGGGAGTGTGCGCAATGGTGACAAATTCGTCCGCTTCGCCCGGATGTCCCTCATAATATAAATCACGCGCCAAAAATAAATGCGCCCATTCATCACAAAAACCCGGGCTGGTGTTGATTTTTAGCATAGCATCCCACCGCCTCGCGCGATAGCCGGTCTCTTCTAATAATTCCCGCTCCGCAGCAGCACGGGGAGATTCGCCACCGTCCAATTTGCCCGCGGGAATCTCCCAAATGTGACGCCCCAAAGCGTAGCGATATTGCCATTCTAATAATACCGTATGGTCATCCACCAACGGCAAAATCACCGCCGCCCCGGGATGACGCACCACTTCGCGAGATGCTTCGCTGCCATCGGGCAAACGGACGCAGTCTTTTTCCACCCGTAAAATTTGCCCGATAAATACCGTATCACCACCGATGCGCCGCTCGGAAAAGTCGGGAAGATGAGTCATAAAGATAACTTTACTGCGGTTTCACAAATAGCCAGCAAACCGCCGGGAAACATTCCTAACAACAAAACCAATGCCCCAATAAGCACTAATAAACCGCTTGATACAGAATTTAACCGCAACACCTCGGCTCCTGCCGGCGGCTTGTCAAAAAACATCAATTTGACCACGCGTAAATAATAAAACGCCCCCACCGCCGAAAACAGCACTGCCGCCACCACCAGCCAAATTAATCCCGCCGATACCGCCGCCTGTAAAACCGCCAGTTTTGCCGCAAAGCCGACTACCGGCGGAATGCCCGCCATAGAAAACATGAGCAGCAGCAGCACCCCAGCCGCTAAACCATTGCGTGCGGCTAAACCTTTTATATCCGTCAATTCCGCTTTTTCTTCACCATGAACAGAGATGAGAACAATGGCGCCAAAACCGCCAACGGTCATGAGTGCATATGCGCACACATAAAAAACCGCCGAGGAAATACCGCCTACATTCCCCGCCAGCACGCCCAAAAGCATAAAACCGCTGTGGGCAATGGCGGAATACGCCAGCATTCTTTTAAGATTGGTTTGCGCAATGGCGGTAATGTTGCCCACCGCCAAAGATGCCAGCGATAAGACAATCAACATATCGCGCCAGTCGCTGTGCATGGCGCCCATGGCTTCGCTGAGGACCCGCAACAACATGGCCATGGCGGCGACTTTGGGCGCCGTGGCAATAAATAATGTGAGCGGTGCCGGGGCGCCCTGATACACATCAGGCAGCCACATATGAAAAGGTGCCGCACCCAGCTTGAACGCCAAACCCGCCAGCATAAACACCAACCCCAGCACCAATGCCGTTTGACTGGCGGCATGACCCGACACAATCGCCTCGGCCACTTCGCGAATGTATAATTTGCCGGTGGCGCCATAAATAATTGATACCCCATACAAAAACAAACCCGATGCCAAGGCGCCGAGGACAAAATATTTAATCGCCGCTTCGGACGCCACCACGCTGTCGCGGCGCAAGGCAATCATGGCATATAAACACAGCGACATTAATTCCAGCCCCAAATACAATGACAAAAAATGACCCGCCGACGTCATCACCAACATGCCTAAAACAGCAAGCAGCGCCAAACAATGAAATTCACCGCGCAACATGCCGCCCGCCCGCAAATAATCACCGGAAAAAGCCAAGGCCCCAGCCGCCGCTAATAATAATGCGGTTTTGAGTAACGCCGACAATGGCCCAGCGACAAAAAAGCCGTTCATGGCAATAATCGGCGGTGAAGAAAAATCGGCCGCGGTTGCGGCGGCGGCCACTGTCAAGACGGCAATGACCGCCCAATGCAAATGCCCCCGCTTGGACTCAGGCAAAAATAAATCAACACATAACACCGTGCAGGCGGCGATGAAAATAAAAATTTCTACGCTGGTCGCAGAGATGATGAGGTCGGCGGCGGTCATTCGTTTCCTACCCGTTTTTTATCCAAAAAATAAATCGGCTGCA
>JBPCWX010000259.1:0-4659 GCA_051009095.1 Gammaproteobacteria bacterium
ATTTTATTCTTCCAATGGCACCCAGCCCGGCGGCGACATGGCGGGAAAATATAACCCCGCACACAAAGTTTTATGCGGCTCTAACAACCGCATTGCCGCCATATATGACAATAATTGCGTCCGATACTGCGCCATTTCGCGGGCATAAAAATCGTTAGCCGTTTCCTTATCGCGCGGTGCCGAGGTTTTATAATCAACCACCCAATTAACATCGCCATCACGCACCAGCAAGTCCAAAAATAAATTTTTCCAATGGCCTTCACCATCCGGCACCGACAAGGCAAATTCCGCCTCACGCTGTATTGTCGGGTCGGCAAACAGCCAATGACCACGCGGGTCATTGCGCACATTGTTCATATAGACAATCGCCTTTTGCGCCAGCGGTAATTGCCGCTCCGGCGCAATTTGCAATTCTGCAAAATCATCCACCAAGGCGTTTTCATCCACTTGCGCCGGCCAGCCGCGCCGTGCCGCCGCTTCCAATAATCGGTGGGTCACCACGCCCAAAGCCCGCGCCTCATAATTTTGCGCGTCATCGTCATCATCCGCCGCATCTTGTGTCAAAGCGGCAAAATTGGGCGGCGGCGGCGGCATCTGCCAAGCAGCGGCAAAACGGGGCAAAATATCATCGCTCCGTTCATCATCACCGCGCCCCTGCCATTCTGGAGCATCCGTCTCCATGGCTTCCGCCGCCCACTTCCACACGCTCGCCAAAAGACTTCTGGCGGGCGGACTCCAGTCACCGCTATCGCCCTTGACCTCGCCATATAAATAAAGCCGCTGCACCGCCCGCGTGCAGGCAATGTACATCAGCCGCACCCGCTCCCAATGCTCTTTGCGCTTGATGAGATGGCCGCTCAGATAATTAAACAGTGTGCCTTCGCCGTCTTTTAATTTAACATCCCACAAAAAGCCGTTTTCTGTTTGATACCACAGCAATAAATCATCACCGCCAGAATATGTTTGGCGGTGCAAGCCGGGCAAAATCACCGAATCAAACTCCAAACCCTTGGCCTTGTGAATCGTCATCACCTGCACCCGCTCATCACCGTTAGGGTCGGGCGCGGCATATAAAATTTCCACTTCATCTTCCAACTGCGCCACCGACGGCCGCCCGCCGTGTTGTGCTAATAACTCAAAAAAAGCGCGGGCGTCTCTTTCGGCGGCGGTGTCCAAACCGGCCGCCCCGCCCAATTCTATCCACGCACTCTCCACCAATGTTGGCATATCCACTTCTCCGCGCAATGCCAAAGCGCGCTGCAAAATGGGCAAGCCGCGCGCCAGTGCTTTTTGCCCACGCGAACTGAGCAAGTGCGCCCGCTCCTCAAGCACATCAAACAGACGAATCTCATCACCCACCCGCCCAATCGCCCATAAATCGCGATTGTCAAAGCCAAACCAGGGCGTGCGCAAAAGCGCCAGCCAAGCCACCCGATCCATCGTATTATCCAACGCCCGTGTTAGACACAGCAAATCCATCACCGTTGCGCGGCTGGCCAATGAGTCAACATCTGCCGCCTGCCATGAAATACCGGCCGCCGCAAAATGCGCTAAAATCGCCCGCAGATGCAAACGGCTGCGCACCAATATGCCAATTTTATCATCGGGATAATCATGCAGCAGACACTGCACTTGCGCCGTAATACACCGCGCCTCACGCTGAGCGGAGGAATCATCTTCTTGCGGTATTGTGGCAAAAAAGCGCACTTCCGAATCAGCGCTTTCCTCTTTGACCGCTTGCGCCGGCGCAAACGGCGTCGCCCCCGCCGCCAAATCCTCCTGCTGCGGAAAGGCATCTCTAAAAACGCGATTGCACCATTCTATCAAAGTCGGTGTAGAACGAAAATTGCGCGATAATTCCTGCCGCTGCGGACAAGTTTGCCCTACCCCTTTTTCGCGGACGTTTAAATACATCGGCAAATTGGCACCGCGAAAAGCATAGCAGCTTTGCATAGGGTCGCCCACCAAAAAAAGCGTGCGCCCATCTCCCTCTTCCCACCCCGCGGCTAACCGCTTTAATAATTCCACTTGCGCCGCTGAGGTGTCTTGAAACTCATCAACCAAAATATGCTTGATGCGATAATCCAACGCCAGCATCAGATCCGTTGGGTCATCAGGCGTCCCCAAAGCGCGGTTAGCCGCCAATGCCACGCCGACAAAATCCACGCTGTTATCAGTGCGAAAAACCTCTTCCAAATCGCCCGTTAATTCCGCCAAAATACGCGCCATGGAATATAGGTGTGAATTGTCCGCATCCAACTTGGGGATAAGATCGACAGCCGCTAAATCAGCGGCAAAATCATCGATGACATCCGCCGACTCTTCCCTCAAAGACATCAACATTGCCGTCATCTCTTCTTTGCGCGGGTCTTGGGCGGGAAAGCCAACATTCTTATTAACAACCTTGCGAATGGCGCCGCTTGCGGTCAGCAGCAAACCACCCAATTTACGCCAGCCATCAATCTGTTCAGGGTCATCAGCCAAGGTAAAAACTGCCTCTTCGCCCAAATTGTCGGCGCTATGCCGCATGAGCGACAGCAACTTTTCAGGGTCAACACCCAAATTGTCCAAGGCCGCGGCAAGCCGCTGCAAATGCGCCTTGATTACCCGCCGCAAAGTATCGCGCATTTGCGCGGCGATGGCATCCGCTTGTTTTTCCTGCGCCAGATGAATAAGAAAAATCAGCCATTGATCCCGCTGTGCCAATAACTGCGACAGATAATCACACAAACGCGGTAAATTATTATTCAGCGGCGACAAAATCTTTTCCAAATCATCGCCCACCTCGTCATGCTCCAATTTTTGCAGCAGTTTTTGTGCCGCACGGTCATACAATTCTTCGGGGACATCGCTAATCTGCTGGGCGGCGCCCAATTCTGACACCACTGGAAAATGCCGCGCCAAACGCGCACACAAACTATCGATGGTTTCAATCGCCAAACGATTCGGGTGGGCGCGCAAGTTCCAGTCTTTATCGGCATCACGCGCCAAAACACGCTGCGCCAGTTCCCTGGTGTGGCGGGCAAAATCATCATCTGGCACATTTTGCTCGGCGGCATCTTGCAATGCTTGAATAATGCGCCGCCGCATTTCTCCCGCCGCCTTGCGCGTAAAAGTAATGCACAATACTTCTTCCGGCCGGTCAACAGATGCCAGCAAAGCCAAGGCGCGCTGGGTTAATAATCCGGTTTTGCCGGAGCCCGCCGGCGCGCGCACATTAAAACTGCGGTTCGGCGACACCACCAAACGACGTATATCTTCATCTGTCATTTGCGTTTAACCTGTCCGGGCACGGTAAGTAGCGCCCGCCCAATAAGCATTGCTAAGACCATTCAAAGCGGCACTCCAATCCTTCTTCCCCTTGTTTGGCGCGAAAAGGCGCGGCAACAGCAATGCCGGGAGCAACCGCCAGTTCAGAATCAGCAAACAGCAAAGGCAATAACCGCCGCCGCCACGGTGCGATATTGGCTTCTCGCATCAGGTCGGATAAGGCTCGCGCGCGGTGAGATGACAACCACACCCGCTCCCCGCCCCGCGGCAGCCGCGCCCACAAAACGCCGCTGATTTTATCACCCGCCAAACCCACACCGCAAGTCCGCCGCATAATTAACGTGCCGCCAATTTCGGGACATTCATGCCGCCCCGGCACACAAGGCAAAGCCCGCGCAAAATCTTTGGGCGGCGGCGGCAGATGATCCCAATGCAAATGACCGCGCCACACGCGCAAAGTCAACCGCCGTTCGGTCTCGGTCTCAGCGCCATGAAAACGAAAACACAAACCATCACCACCATTAGCGACAATCTGCCGCGCCGCTTCCGCCAAACCGCGCTCACTAAAACGCGCCCCCCGCGACAGCAAGGCAACATGCAGCCAGTTGCGAATCCGCGCTTCGCCAAGCCGCCGAAAATCCGCCACCCTCAGCCCGCCATCTGCGGCACGCGCCAAATCTTCATCTGCGGCCGCCAGTGCCGCCAGTAAATCTGCTCCAGCGGCAAAACGCCCCGCCGCCGCCGCCAAGATCCGCCCGCTATCCGGAAAACCTTCACGCAGCACCGGCATCGCCCGCCGCCGTAAAAAATTGCGCCGCCGCGACACATTGCTATTGTCCTCATCTTCCACCCACGCCAGTTGACGGCAGCGGGCATATGCGGCAATGACCGTACGGGGAATGTTGAGCCATGGCCGTAATAACAGCATCCCCGCCGCCCCCGGCAGTGGCGCGCAAATTCGCATCGCTCCCATGCCAGGCAAACCCGTCCCGCGCAAAACGCGAAAAAGCACCGTCTCCGCCTGATCATCGGCATGATGCGCCGCCAATATCGCCGCTGCCGGCAACCGCGCAAAAGCGCGCATTCTGGCATTCCTCGCCCATTCTTCACTACCGGCACCACTCGGCGTTGCCCGGGCAATGTGCAGCGGCACCCCGCGCGCATGACATACCTCGGCGCAAAATCGCTCCCACGCCGCAGCGGACGGACTGATACCATGATTAACATGGCAGGCAATAATTGGCCACCGCACCGACAGGGGTAGCACCGCATCTAACAGAGAAGATGAATCCATACCGCCAGAAAGTGCCACCGCCACCACTTTGCCAAGCGGCAGATTTGCCGCTAAGGCTTCGCGGATAGCGGCGGTCAGTTCACTTTCGCGCTTCG
>JBPCWX010000260.1:0-11832 GCA_051009095.1 Gammaproteobacteria bacterium
TTTGCCCCACATAATGACCATAGCCGCCCGAGGTAATAAAACCCGCATAACCGCCATTTTTATAAATTGGCTCATCACCGCAAGCGTCCGCATCATCCGCGGCCACCGCCAAATTCACCCGTCTCCGCGCCGGTGCGCCGCTTGATAAAAACGCCGCCTTACCCACAAAATCCGCCGCTTTATCCGCCGCCACAAATTGCGCCAGCCCTGCTTCGGCCGGCGTAAAATCCTCGCGAAAATCCAGCCCCCAAGCGCCAAAGTTTTTTTCCAGCCGCATGGACATCAAAGCCCGCCCGCCAAAATGCCGCAAGCCCAAATCTGTCCCGGCTTTTGTAAGCGCCTCATACAGCGCCATTTGATATTCTGGCGCGCAATATAATTCATAGCCCAATTCACCCGTAAAAGACACTCGCGCCGCCAAACACGACACCCCCCCCACCGCCAAATGGCGCAATGACATGAAACCAAAAGCCGCCGCCGACACATCATCCCGCGTCACCCGCGATAACAAGGCGCGCGACTGCGGCCCGGCAATGGCGAGACCGTGCCATTCTGATGAACAATTCCGCACCTGCACGTCATTCGTCGACGGCAAGTGTGATAACAACAAACGCATATGCGCCATTTGTGCCGTGCCAGAGCCAAAAATATAAAATTCCTCTTCCCCCAAACGCCCAACCGACCAATCACCCAGCAAACGCCCTTTAGGTGATAATAATGGCGCTAAGCGAAGCCGCCCAACTGGAGGCAAAGCCCCCGCCGTTATGGTATCCAAAAATGATGCGGCGCCGCTGCCGCAAACTGTATATTTCGCAAAATTGGCGATTTCAATCAACCCGACATTTTCGCGCACCGCGCGCACCTCCTCGGCCACCGCGGGAAAAGCATTGGAACGGCGAAAAGTGGGCGTTTCTGCCGCCATTTCACCAGACCGCGCAAACCACAAAGCATGCTCCAAACCAAAACTTGCCCCCCATACCGCGCCCGCCGCCGTCAACCGATCATACAAAGCCGTAGTCCGCCAAGGCCGCATGGCCGGCAATTCTTCATGGGGATAGGACACCTGAAAACGCCGCCCAAAATTCTCAATCACCTTGCCCACCGTATAATGCCGTGTTGCATACCCGCCAAAACGTGCCACATCCATGGCAAACACATCCATGCCCGGCTCCCCTTCCACCATCCACTCAGCAAACACTTTGCCAATGCCCGCACCTTGACAAAAGCCGGCCATCACCGCACATGCCGCCCAATAATTCCGCAACCCCGGCACCGGGCCAATCAATGCGTTACCGTCCGGCGCAAAAGTAAAAGGGCCATTCACCACTTTTTTAATCCCCGCCGATGCCAGCGCCGGAAAATGCTCAAAAGCCATCTCTAACCTGGGAGCAATGCGCGGCAAATCATCGGGTAATAATTCATGGCCAAAATCCCACGGCGTTTTATCCACGGACCACGGCGTGCCCCCTTCCTCATAGGTGCCCAGCAGCAGCCCTTGTCCTTCCTGCCGACCATATGCGTTACCGTCAAAATCAACAAAAGACGGTAATTCATCCGCCAGATTTTCAATCTCCGCCAGCGCTTCGGTAATCAGATAATGATGCTCCATCGCTTGCAGAGGCAATTCCACCCCGGCCATTTTGCCCACGTCGCGCGCCCACAAACCGCCCGCATTCACCACCATTTCCGCGCTTATGTTCCCTTGCTCAGTGATGACTTGCCAGCCGCCGTCCGCACGGGGGCATAAATCTGTAACGCAGGTCTGCTGAATAATGGCCGCCCCCAGTTTTTTAGCGGCTTTGGCATATCCCTGCACCACGCCGGCGGGGTCGATATGCCCGTCCAATGGATCATACAGCGCGCCCAAAAAATGCGCCGGGTTAATTAATGGATGTTTGGCGCAGGCCTCTTCCAAAGAAATAAAAACCATGCCCGGATTTTGCTCACGGTTTTTAGCCTGTTCCTGCACCAGATAATTCATCCGTTCCGGCGTAGAGGCAAGATAAATCCCCCCGGTGCGATGAAGCCCGATGGATTGCCCGGCCTCTTTTTCCAGCTGCGGATAAAACTGCAGCGTGTGTAATTGCAGAGACGATAAATTAGCGTTGGAATTAATAATATGAAACTGCCCCGCCGCATGCCATGATGAGCCGCAGGACAGTTCGCGCCGCTCCAGCAGCAATATATCGCGCCATCCTTTTTTGGCCAGATGATACAAAATACTGCAGCCGACCACGCCGCCGCCAATAACCACCACCCGCGCGTGCTGAGGAAAACTCTCCATGTTATCGCCTCCGTTTTTTGTAATATAAAATTTTCCGTGAATTTTAAGGGCATAATAAGCCATGCCATCAGTTGCCCTAAAGCTTTCATATTATGCCACGCGCCTGCTTGCTCTGGTCATTATTTTTTTATGGCTGGCGATTTTGCCCACGGCGGCGGCGGGCAATGACAGCGGGTTATCCCGCGTTTTATCTTTATCCGTTAGCGGCGCGAGATTATGGGCGGAGGTGGCGGACACAGACGAAACACGGCGGCGCGGTTTATCACATCGGCAGCATTTGTCGGCGGAGGCAGCCATGTTATTGGTGTTTGACCGCCCCCGCGTTGCCTGCTTATGGATGCGTGATGTGCATTTTGCCGTGGATGCCGCATTCATTGATGATCAAGGAATCGTCATCGGCATGGCCCAGATGCTCCCTCAGACCACGCGCTTGCATTGCTCGCCGCAGTTAGCGCGCTATGCCCTGGAAGTTAACGCCGGCTGGTTCCACGCTCACCATGTCAACATCGGCGCCTCAGTGATGGGATTGCCGCGGTAAAATTTGACGGCAGCCACCCACCTTGCGCTATCCGCGATATTGGTCATTTGCACTTATGGCGGCATCCAGAATACTTAACATTTCGCCCCCCATAGCGGCAAAAGCTTTTGTGTCCTTAGGAAAACAGGCACCGCCAAACCCTCTTTTTCCGTCCACGCCCGGCACTTGCAGATGAGAATGCCCGATGCGTCCGTCTGCGCACATTGCCTGAATAATGGTGTCATAGTTAGCCTGATATTGATCCGCCAAATCCTTAAACTGGTTAAACCAAACAACTTTTGTCGCCAAAAAAGAATTGATGCCGTACTTGACAAAACTGGCCTCCTGCACCGTCATATGATACACCGGGCAAGGTTGGCAGCGGCTGTATTTTTCATATAGCGCTTGTATCTGGCTGGTATATTCCGCCTTACCGCCCAAAACCAGCATGGAGGCATTAATAAAATCTTCCAAAGCGCTTTTTTCCCTTAGAAACTCGGGGTTATAAACCACTTTTTCATTTTGCGCCAGCTGCCGCATAATGTCAGGGGTTACGCTGGATTTCACTGCGATAATGCCGTCAAAATGCTTAAGTTTTGCGACCACATCAACAACAATAGAGGCGTCAATCTTGCCGTTTTTGCCCATGGGCGTAGGCACACAAACAAAGGCAACATCCATGTTTTTTCCTGCCAGCGAATCAACCTCCGTTCCATAAATCGGGTCAATAAGACACTGTTCAATATGTGGGGTGTCAAAGCCGTACGCCACCATTTTGCCAACATAACCATGACCGATAATAGCGATTTTTTTCACTGCTTCCATTGCCTGCCCTCGTTTGCCGCCGCCACAATTTTGCGTTATTAAAAATACGGATAAATAAAACCGCTATTATATCAATATAAACGTTGTATTTTGTTGCGGCAAGACAATGCAAAAGTGGTTATTTAAATATATGGGAACCCGCAACACTGTGCTATAATAATCATTAACAATCTGACAAGGAGCAACGATATGCCTGACAAAATAGACACTTACAAATATCACTTCAAGGTGGGCGGGAAAATTGTCCGCTACGGCATCACGCGCGATTTGGAGCTACGCGAAGAGGCACTCCGCCAGCGCGATGGCTGGGAAAAAGGGCGCATTAAACAAGTGGGTAACAAAACCACACTGGACGGTGCCAAAATCTGGGAAATTCAGCGCACATTAATGGGCAAATCCACGGACTATCTGGAGGTCATGAATCCTTTTGGGCGGCGCGCCAAGCGCCATGCCTGACGCTTATCCATACTCCGCCGCAAACATCAGCATCGCGGCGGTTAAACACGATTTGCACACGCTTCTTGCGCTGATGCTTTCTGAAAAAGAAATTACGCGATTGGTGCAACCGTCCGAGACAGATGAAAACCAAGCAATTATTTCAGATGATGCAACCAGAAAGCATCTCATCATCAGTGCAATTTTGCGCACTGCCGTCACTTTCCGTTACTTAGATGATTACAAAGAATACGGCAAAAAAGCCCGCGTTTTTTCCAAACAGGATGAATGCGGGAATTTATGGACATACATCGACAACAAGAAAAGCGGGGATAAGTCGCTCCTGCCCCGCGATGCGTGCAATAAAATTATTCACTCCAACGGATTCTTTTTTCTGCCGCAGGAAAACGAGGGCGAAAGCACAGCGGACTATGCGTTATTGTCGTTTAAAATAAAAATTTTCAACACGCACCAAGCGACAGACAATTCCAGCAAAGTGCCACGCCACAGATGGGAGGCGGAATTGGACCTTATCAAATTCACGCAAGCATGCCATCGCGCGCTGAGTAAGTTTGAATCCCATCATTCCGACGTTTGCTGAGTGTTTATCGCCAGTATTGCGCCAATTCTGGCATTGGCAGCGAATGTTTATAGCCGCCACAATTTATGCCGGCGATGGCATCATCCGGGTTGGGTTTTCCATGAAAGGCAAGAATGCGGCAGCCCGGGGGGATTTTGGGGGCGAGAAATTTATTGAGCGGATACACCGGATGGGCATGCCGCTTGAAGCTGCGCACCCATTCTTCTGGCCACCAAGTGATGTTTTCCAAGCCAACGGCACGAGTCAAAAATGCCTGATTGGGTCGCACCTCAGGGTTGGCAAGATGCTTTTCTAAGGCTTGCGGGTGTGCCCCCGCGACAAAGCGATATACGGAAGAATTACCGTTTAGCGGACGCCGGCGAAAAATCTGCTTGCGCCGCTCTATCCAGTTATGGATAATGCAAAACTTGCCCGGATAAGTAAAGAAATCATCCAAATTGCCGGTGATGACTATATCCAAGTCCAAGAACAAACAGGTGCCGTGCAAGTTTGCCTTTGGGTGCATCAGGGCTAATTTTCTTGCCATGCCGGTAACCGCAGGCTCAAAGGACAGCATTTGCAAATCGCGTGCGTCGATGCCAGCGTCCACATCGTCGGCGTTGTCCGTAAAGCAGACAAAGTTAAACGGCGGCGACAAATGGCGTTTGACACCGCGATACAAACGGTTGATATATTCCGCATTGTATAGGTCGGTGCCCCATTTCATGCAGATAACGGTTTTTTGTGTCATTGAAAATACGGATAAATAAAACTGCTATTATATCAATATGAGCGTCTTATTTTGTTGCGGCAAGGCAAGGCAAAAGTGGTTATTTAACAGTTCATAATGAAACCTTGTTATAATTTAGCAATGATTGATAATAATTCTCCATTTGGTCGCTATGCACCCGGCCGTGCCACTTTTTTGCCTCGGCTATTAACTAAAATTGGCGTCAGCAGAGGATCCTTTGGAAAGTGGGTAGCCAAACAATGGTTAAAGAAAAATCATTGTATTGTTGACGTCACCATAAGGGGGATAAATTACAGATTAAACATAGACAGGAATAATACTGACAAAAAGATGTTGACATCTTCCAAAATCCGTGACAAAGTTGAAATCACCTCTGTCGCGGATGCCATAAAAACATCTGACATTCCTGTTTCTGAAAGCATATTTGTTGACATAGGCGCAAACACCGGGTATTACACCCTCAACGCGGCAAAAGCGGGATATGCGAAAGTTATCGCCGTCGAGCCTAACCCGCCGGTTGTTAGTGCGCTTTTATACAATATCAAGATAAACAATATCACTGAAAAAATTGATGTTGTCCCCACATGTATTGGCAATGGTGAAACCGTGTCCTTTTATGCCCGCGAAGATTGGGGCGGAAGCAGTATCGTAATTAAGGAACAAGGCGCAAAACTCATTACCATGCAGACAAAACCGCTACTTGAGATCTTGCGTGAGCGCAATATAAAGCACGTTAACGCACTCAAAATTGACATCGAGGGTTATGAGGATAAAGTGCTGCTGCCTTTTTTTACTGCTGCGCCGGATACGCTGCTACCGAAAATGGTGGTTATTGAATATGGCCATCAGCACTTGTGGCAGAATGATATTATTAAAAAAATGACAGAAATGGGATATGCCGCCAGCGCCAAAATGCGTTCAAATATGATTTTATGGCGACAATAGGCATCATCCTTAAGCAACCCGCAACACTGTGCTACAATAATTGACAATCTGACAATGAGAATTTTACACATCGCCAATTATTCGTGGTTTTCGTCATCGCGCAAGCGCAGTGATGATTTGGCACGGTATTACTCCACGGACCGAAAAATAACCAATGGATTAATTCGCAACGGTCATTGTGTATGGGATTTTAGTTATCGCGATGCGGCACGTTATTTGTCCCCGTTATGGTGTGGGAAAAAATGGGGAGCCGCCAAAATGAATGCCTCCTTATTGGCGTTGGCAAAGCAGTTTTTGCCCGAATTAATTTTATTGGGACATGGCGAATTATTGCGCCCGCAAACATTAACGGCGTTGCGGGATATGTTGCCGTCTTGCAAAATTGCTCAATGGTGGGTTGACTGGTTTATGCCGCATTCACTTTCTCATTTGCGCGACAAACAGCCGCATTTGGACGCTTTTTTTGCTACCACCGCACCGTCTTATTACCGCCCATTGCTTGGCGATAAAACCGCACCATCCTATTATCTACCCAATATTGTAGATTCCAGTATGGAAACCGAGCGCGCTTTTGCCCGTTCTCAATATGATTATGATGTGTTTTTTGCTGGTATTTATGTCCCCGAGCGCGCCGATATTTTGCGACAAATAGAGCAATTACCCAACATTCGCGCCGGACTGTTTGGCATTGGCGATCGCCCACTACTCGGCGGCGCGTCATTAATGGCAACCATTGCGGCGAGTCGAACAGGGCTTAATTTAAGTAGTGCTATCGACATCCCACTATATTCATCCGCTCGTTTGGCACAATTAACCGGCAATGGTTGTTTGGTTCTCACACCACAAACGCCGGGCATGACGCTTTTATTTGCCGATGATGAGGTGGCATATTTTGATAGCACGGAAGAATTGACGGCGCAGTTAGCGCGTTATTTGCGCGATGATGCGGCGCGGCGGCGGGTTGCGGAAGCGGGCTGGAAGCGGGCGCATGGTTCGTATAACGAGCGGCGCATCACGCAGTTTATGATAGAGGCAATTTTTGATGTCAATTTTAGTGAGCGATATGAGTGGCTTGGCGAAAGTTTAGTTTAATTTTATGGTGTATTGTTAACGATTGAAATTACTTTGTCCACCAATATCCCAACCGCATATACCACAATAACCATGCGTGCAAATTTAACAATATGATGTTTTTAATTCTTACCCAGTGTTTCCCGCCCAGTGTGGGCGGCATAGAATCGCTAATGAACGGGTTGGCACGGGCACTTGTTGCGCATGGAAAAGTTGTTGTATATGCTGACGGACATGCTTATGAAGGCGATTTAACCGCACCTTTCACAGTGCAGCGTTTTGGCGGATTCAAACCATGGCGGCGGCGAATCAAGGCATCTGCGGCAACAAAGATCTGCCGCACCGAAAACATTCACGCCATTTTTTGTGATTCATGGAAAAGTGCCGAATTGCTACCGACGACTTCTGCGCCCATCACCGTATTGGCACACGGTACAGAATATCCAATCCATCCTTCAGCGAAAAAAAAACGCCGCATAACTGACACGCTTAATCGCGTCTCTCACATTTTTGCCGTATCTCAGGCAACCTCAGCAAGAGTTATAGATTGCGGCGCGCCAAGCGACAAAATTTCCATTGTTCATCCGCCATTAGAAAAGCCCACACCACCAACGGCGGAAGAATCGGTCATAGCGGCGCAACTATGGGGTGATAGCACACCACGCATATTGACGGTGTCCCGTCTGGCGGCGCGAAAAGGTGTGGATATGGCGATTGCCGTCATTGCCAAATTATCCGCAGATTATCCATCTATTAAATATGTCATTGGCGGCACTGGTGAAGAAGAAAGCAATTTGCGTGAAGAGGTGCGAAAACTTGGCGCAACAAAGCAGATAATATTTGCCGGGCAAATAAATAACGGTCTTAAGTCAGCATTGTACGCCAGTGCGGATATTTTTTTGTTGCCGGCCAAAATGTGTGGCAATGATATGGAAGGATTCGGTATATCTTTTTTAGAAGCGGCATATTTTGGTTTGCCGTCCGTAGCGGGCACATCGGGCGGTACGGCGGAATCGGTTGAGGATGGCAAAACCGGTTTGCATTGCGATGGCGACGACATTAATTCTGTTTATTCTACCTTGTCGCGTTTGTTAAAAAATGAAAATTTGCGTGACCGCTTAGCCGTTGCCGCCGCTATCAAAGGGCAATCAGAATTATGGAAAAACCGCATTACCGATTTTTTGTAATCTACTGCAATGGGTATTATCAAGACGCAAAAGGAACAAGAGATGGGGGACGAAATAACGTATGGGATTTGGACTCTGCAAAATTGAACGCGCTAAAAGATTTTTTGCAAAGCAAAATTTAAAATTCCCCCTCATTCGCCGGTGGCACAACCATCCAACCCACTTCCAATAGCGGCAATTCGGCGGCCGTTAGCCAAGCAACCTGAAAATTTTTACCACGCCATGCCGATGGATAGTTTTTTGCAAATATCGGGGGCTGCTCTTGTCGTTTTTTGCCGTTATCCACCATCCACACAATAACCGCGCCGGCCTTGGCTAATTCATCAGGGGACGCCCAAAAAGTTTTTTGCCAATCATTGTTAATCACCGCCGATGGCCGCCATTGCGAATAATATGACACCATTGTTGCGGCATGTTTATCACCGATAACAAATTTGAGCGGGTGAGCAGGAAAACGCCGCTCCCATTCTTCATCCAAATGTGCAGCAATTTGCTGCGCGGGATAATGAACGCGCTTAGCTTTGCCCGTGATAAAGGGAGCGGCAGAAAAAATCAACAAATGCGCCGTCAACGATAATGCCGCCACCGACAAAAGACCACGCAACCACAAATGCACATTAATTGGTCCACCGTGCGACATTACAAACCATAGTGGTACAAAAGAACACATCGCCGCCCCCCAAGCGGATTTGAAACGGAGCATCATCACCGCCGAAATTAACACTGCCAATAATAACGGCGCAAAACTTATCACAGCAACATAATTTATTGATGGGGGCAATGTTTGTTTTCCCCGCCGCCAGCGACCAACTGCCAGCCGACACAAAATGAGAGAAACGCAACACACCAAAATCTGCGCCAAAACAAAATAAGCGGGAAAAGCGGCTAACTGCCACCACTCCACCGCTTGTCTGGCGCGTTCCATAGCAAAATCCAACGGCAAAAAATTAATCTCCGCCAACGCCCAAATATTTGGCATCATCAATACGGCAAAGACCATGAAAGCAATGTATGGTCCCGGCTGACGATAACACGCCCGTGCCGATGTCGACCACAAACTCCATGCCAGCACACAAGCCAACGGCAACACCGATGAGTATTTTGCATATGCGGCAAAAGCAGCAACCGCACCAACTACAGCCCACCAACCACCGCCGCGCTCAAAAGCTCGCCACACCGCGGCAAAAAACAACGCTATGGCAGCAGTCTGGGCAACATTGTGATTAAATTCTACGGCGGCGACATTGAAATAAAATACTCCCTCCAACGATAGAGCAGCCACCACGGCGGCAACTTTGTCGCCAATAACATCTCGCGCCAACAGCCACACCGCCCACATTCCCAAACAAGAAAAAAACGGCGCAATCGCTGACAATGCCAGCGGACTACCGTTAAAAACAATATGCACCGCCTCATCAATCCACGCCGGCAAGCCCGGATGACTTGAATAAACCACGCGCCACTCCCGCCCCCACGCCAAATGCTCCAGAACATCCAAAGGCAAAGTCGGCTGTGTCAGATAAATAGCAAGTGTCCAAATGATAAACCGTACGGACAAATACGCCCCCAAAAAACGATTGGGATAAAGCATGAGTTGGCGGGTCAAAAATGCCATATCTTTGTGGAATAGCGCATGATGAGTGCAGATTACTATCAGCGTTATGCTTGCATTTGCCCGCTATTCATCGGCGGTTTCATATGGTGTATTAACTGCCTATTGACACGATAGCCACCGCTTTCTTTGCGAACGATATTCGCCTGCACTAAATATTCCATGTCTGTGTATAACACCCCTGCTCCAGATTTTTTTGCGGCATATAAAATGCCGATGTCAGAATGATTGATTAGCGCTTTAACATTGCTTGTTTCTTGCCGCTTCAGCAGCAAACGGGCAAGCTCAATCCGCCGCCGCCTCGCCGCTTCGGAACCAGTAATTTTTTTCTCAAGAATATCATGCCACACCAACCGCTCGTGTTCTTGATAAACATGCCTTAATTGCTCACGCAAACTATCGCGCAACCCCTCCACCATAAAACAAAGGAATGGCACTGGACGCCGCTCGGCAGTCGCCGCCGCCAGTTGTGCATAATAGGTGTCGCGCAGCCGATTGCAGTGATTGGCAAGCAGATGAGCCGCCGAGGCGGGAATACCCGCAGCCATCAGCAAATAAAACTCTGCCATGCGCGCAGTGCGTCCGTTACCATCATCAAAAGGATGTATCCACGCAATGTATAAATGCGCCAGTGCCGCACGGATGATGGCGGACGCTTTTTTGCCGATTTCATGTTCCAACGTGGAAAAACCCTCTTTCAGCCAGCCGCATAAACGCTCTAATAAATAATTACAATCTTCATATGGAGCGCCACGATAGTCGCCTACTACAACGCTGCGCTGCCGCACTTTGCCGATATTGCCGGCGATAGATAAATCTTGCAATATCCGCCGCTGAAAATCGCATATTAAATTGGCAGATAAGGGGGGCAAAGTTGCTTGTTGCGCATTGGTGGCAATTTCACCATACAACGCCGCAACATTACGCACCTGTATTTCCATGGGCTGATATGCTTTGGGCAGCGGTTCCGCCTGGCCCGCGATAATGTCATGGACCTGTTGTTCGCTCAGCGTATTACCCTCAATCGCAGTAGTCGCCGCCGCGCCTTTGGTAAAATATAAATTATAAATTTCCTGCCGCAGATCATCAGACATTGCCGTACGCTGGAGATGGTCGCACTTGCTGACGCATTCGCCTAAACCAACCCAAAAGCGGGGCTGAAATTCTCTTATATTCAGAGAAAAATCTAACCATGAGTGAGATTCTTGATACGCTTTCATCATATTTATTATTTGATATTTACCTCAATTATAACTAAAATTTACAAAAAATTTCTATTATTTTATAAATAATTTATTGATAAAAATGCAAAAATGAACAAAAATATATAAAAATTTTATAAAATATTTTTTATATTTCTGCATGGCGGTTTGCTATACATTAATATCATTTTTACTCCCGCATCTAATCCTGCAGCTTTTGCGCCTCGTACAATTCCGCAAACAATGGGCAGCTCTGCCGCAAGTCTGCCGCCTTACCCATCGCGATAAGTTTGCCGCCGTCCAATACCGCGACACGGTCGGCAAAATCTATGGTCGCAAAACGATGCGCGATAATCAACGCCGTCCGCCCCGCCAGCAAGCGGCGCATCGCTTCTTTAATTTTCCCCTCCGTTTCGCTGTCCA
>JBPCWX010000261.1:0-6422 GCA_051009095.1 Gammaproteobacteria bacterium
TAAAATTTAGCGGCTAAACAACCGCCAAGGCTTGCGCTAAGTCTTCGCGTAAATCTTCCACATCTTCCAAACCGATGGACAAGCGGACGATATTTTCCGCTAAACCGGCGCGGCGGCGCAATTCTTCCGGCACCCGCGAATGAGTTGTCGTGGACGGATGGGTGACGGTGGATTTGGCGTCGCCAAAATTTGCGGTGATGGAAAAATGCGATAGCGCATTAATAAACCGCCATGCTGCGGGCTGCCCGCCGGCGATGACTACGGTGATGATGCCGCTCCCTACACCGTTTTGCTGCTTTTGCGCCAGCTCTTTTTGCGGGTGCGAGGCCAAACCCGTGTATAACACTTGCAATACTTGCGGCTGCTTTTCCAACCACGCCGCCAGCGATAATGCCGATTGACCATGCGCCCGCATCCGCAGGGGCAGAGTCTCCATGCCGCGGGCTATGAGCCACGCCGAAAATGGCGACATGGTCGGACCGCCGCAGCGATAAAAAGGATAAATTTTATCGTGCAGCAATTCTTTGCTGCCGGCGATAATGCCGCCCAAAACGCGCCCTTGACCGTCCAAATATTTGGTCGCTGAATGAATGACCACATCACATCCCCAGTGCAAAGGACGCTGCCCCCAAGGACAAAAACAATTATCCACCGCCAAGCAAGCGCCGTTTTGGTGCGCCAGAGTCGACAGGGCGGATAAATCGCTCACTTCCATCATCGGATTGGATGGCGTTTCCAAGATTAATAATCGCGTGGTCGGGCGCATGGCTTGGCGCCAGTTATCGGTGCCGCCAAACACATAGTCCACGTGGATGCCAAATTTTTTCATGTGATTGGAAAGTAGCTGCACGGTGGCACCAAAGACATTGCCGCCGCACAAAATGGCATCGCCGGCTTTGCAAAGCCCCAGCACCAAAGACAAAATCGCCGCCATGCCGCTGGCGGTGCATAATGCCGTTTCGGCGCCTTCCATGGCCGCCACCCGCTCGCCCAAAGTCTTGAGGTTGGGATTGGAAAATCTGGAATAAACATACTCCGCCACCGGCTGAGCGAATTTTTCCGCCGCTTCTTCGGCGCTGCCAAAGATAAAACTGGAAGTTAAAAATAAGCCTTCGCTGTGTTCCTGATGAGCGCTGCGGGCGGCGGCATCACGCACCATTTTGGTGGCATCGCGGCGGTCGCTCATGACTGAGCGCCGTGTAAATCCAGATCTAATTGCAGAGAGTCATCCCGCATGGCGCCGCGCCGTTCTTCCAAGGCGGTCAAATATTCTTCGTCGATGATGCCGCCATAGTCGCCGTCAAAGCAGGAGGTCTCAAAATCGGTCGGCACTTTGCGGCCGGCTTCGCGCACCGCCTGTTTCAAATCCGCCATGTCTTGATAGATCACACAGTCCGCCCCCAAATGGGCGGCAATTTCTTCTTCACTGCGCCCGTAGGCCAGCAGTTCGGCGCGGGTCGGCAAATCAATGCCAAACACATTGGGATGGCGCACCGGCGGGGCGGCGCTGGCAAAATAAACTTGCCGCGCGCCAGCGTTGCGCGCCATGCTGACCAATTCCGAACCGGTGGTGCCGCGGACAATGGAATCATCAACCAGCAACACTCGCTTGTCGGTAAATTCCGGGGCGATAATGTTTAATTTTTCCGTCACCGAGCGCCGCCGTCTGGCGTCTCCCGAAGCGATAAAAGTGCGCCCGACATGGTGATTTTTAACCAACCCCTCGCGATAGGGCACATTGAGATGGCGCGATACTTCCAACGCCGCCACCCGCCCCGAGTCCGGGATCGGCACCACACAATCAATTTCCAACTGCGGGTGCTGACGGCGAATTTTACCCGCCAAATAACGCCCCATGTTTACCCGTGCATCATATACCAGAGCGCCGTCCAGCACTGAGTCGGGGCGGGCAAAATAAATGTATTCAAAGATGCAGGGACGCCCCGGTGTTTTGGTCGCCGTGCGCCGATGAATCTGGCGGCTGGCGTCAATAAACACCGTTTCGCCGGGGGCAATGTCGCCGCAGTAGTCAAACCCCAAAGGGCGAAAAACGGCACTCTCGGAAGCCAACAGCCAATCATTGCCGCTGCGCTTGCCCAAAGACAGCGGGCGAATGCCCAGATTATCGCGGAACGCCAGCACCCCCAAACCGGCAATGAGCGCCACCACGGCAAAGGCGCCAGTACACTTGGCGCGCACATCATCCACCGCATCCAGCAGCGCCGAGGGCGGAACGCCGCCGCTGCGCACGCGTTCATAAATCGCTTGCGCCAAGACATTGAGCAATGCTTCAGAATCGGAATCGGTGTTGATATGGCGCGCCTCTTTTGCCAAATAGCGGCACAATGTTTGCTGATTAACTAAATTGCCATTGTGCGCCAAGGTGATGCCATATGGCTGATTGACATAAAAGGGCTGAATCTCGGACAAAGCGCAAGCGCTGCCGCTGGTGCTATAGCGCACATGACCGATGCCGGCCTGGCCATGCAAGGCGCTGATTTTGTGAAGGTCAAATACATCGCGCGCCAGCCCGACGCCTTTTTCCACCAATAATTTATCGCCATCCATGGTGGCGACACCCGCCGAATCTTGTCCGCGGTGCTGCAGAAAAGACAGCCCCGAACACACCAGAGGAGCAGCGGGAGTGGCGCCGATATAAGCGATGATGCCGCACATGACTATTGCCCGCCGCGGTTGCTCGCGCCGGTTGCGAACATATCATTTATAAAATTTTGGAATTGCCGTAAAAATGGGGTTTCGCGCACTTGCTCTTTGATGACTCCGACATTTTGGGTTGTTTTATTATGATGCAGTGTTGCGCCGACTGTCGCATCATTAAGTTTAGCCAATAAATTATCGCGGGTAGGCGATTCTTTATCGTCCATTATGGCGCGGGATGATGCCATCAGCGTTTGGGTGGGGATGACCAGAGCAGGGCGGTTTTGGGAATCAAACTTCCAATAGCGGCGATATTCCGCCAAGGGGCTTAGGGTCAGTGCTTTTTGCATGATATGACCAAAAACGACCACGCCTTCCGAATTTTGCCATGATGAATTATTTTGCATGGGCAGCGCCGACAGCAGAAAGAGAATGACGGCGGCAATCGCGCCGCCGCGCAGGAGGCCAAAAATCATGCCGCCCAATTTGTCCATGCCTCCTAAGTCGGCATGGCTAATCACTTTTTGCAGCAAAAAAGTTAATGTCGAAAAAACCAGTAGTGACAGCACAAACACCAGCGCATATGACAGCACTATGGTAATGAGGGAATCGCCCAGCAAGGCGCCGAATGCGGGGGTTGGCAAATGACCATAATTTTTTGCCAGCAAAAAAGCCAGCACCAGTGAGATTATGCCAAACACGCCGCGAATAAGCCCGCGAAACAAGCCAAACAAAGCCGACAAAATAATGATGCCAAGCAATAAAGCGTCAAGCCAGTTAATCTTATCCATTGCTGCCGTTTGCGGTGGGAATGACAATGGGTTTTATCTTTAGCAATCGCTGAATTTTTTGCTTGGCGCGTTCTGCGGCGGCGCGGGTTTGATAGCCCACCGCCCACACGCGATACAGGGTTTTGTCCGCGGACTGCTGAAGGTGAGGGATAAATTTGTGTCGGCGCAATGCCGCCGCCTGCTGCTGCGCCCGCTCAATGCTCGCAAAGGCGCCAATCTGCACAACAAAAGGTGATAATTGGGCGGCATCATCAGTGGCATCAAGCTGAGCTAAAACGGCGGATAGCGGGTCATGGTCGACACTGCCGCTGTCATCGGCATTCGGTGTTTTTGTCGCCGCATCATCGGCGCCGTCAGCCGTCACGGCGGTGGTGATTTTTATTTCCACCATGGTGGGGGCGGGTTGCGAAGACAAAGTGACGACGGCTACTGATATGGAGTCGGTAACTTCCAATGGAGGCGCAGTTTCGCCCTCGGCAAAATCGGGGGCGTTTTGTAATTGCTCAGCAACATCAGTTAAGCCGGGGCTGCTCATGGACGGCGGCTGCGATGGCGGCGGCTGAGGTATAATCAGCGGCGGATTATCCTGCCCTAGCTGCCATAAAAACAGGAGGACGGCGGCAAGTGATGCAGTGCCGACAATGCGGCGGCGAATACGGCGGCGATGAAGTGCCGCTTGTTTTTGCTCAAGCTCCTTGTCGCTGGCGGGTGGGTGGGTTTCTGCTTCGGGCATAATGGGTTATTGTGGTGGCCAAGGGATAAAAAAGTTTGCGCAAATCAGAGATGCAAAAAAGTGCCGCAAGACACGCTGCGACAAAAATGCTGCTTGCCATTGGTGTGCCGATTCCATAACCTTTCCATTATACAAGAAGCGATAAAAATTTAATCAGTCATCTGGCGGGGCGGTCAAAAATTAATTTAAGGGAAGGGTTGTTTTATTGGCGGCAAAAAGCGTATAATTAGCACTCGACAAGTGAAAGTGCTAACTAATTAAGGAGTGAAAAAATGACAAACTTGATCAACATGCCGCTCCCCTCTCTATCCGACAGTTTGGGCGCCTACATTCGCGCGGTGAATAGCATCCCGTCTTTGGATGAAAAAGAAGAACGGAGATTGGCCAACGCTTATCGCCGCAAAAATGATCTGACCGCCGCGCACCAGCTGGCGCTGACGCATTTGCGGCTGGTGGTGGCGGCGTCTCATCAATATGCCGGCTATGGGCTGGAACGCAGCGATCTGATCCAAGAGGGCAATATCGGTTTGCTCAAAGCCGTGAAAAAATTTGACCCGACCCGGGGCGCGCGCCTGGCCACTTTTGCCTTATATTGGATTCGCGCCGAAATCAACAGTTTTATCCTGCGCAACTGGCGCATTATCAAAATCGCCACCACCAAGGCACAGCGCAAACTCTTTTTTAATATGCGCCATCTCTTCCAAAAAGATGACCGCGGACGGTTGCAGGACGCCGCCGATGTTGCCGCCCAACTGGGCGTGTCGGCCAGTGATGTCAGCGAAATGCGCGCGCGTCTGCACGACACCAACACGGTGGTTTTGGAAGCGGACGAAGACAGTGTGGGCGCCGAGCTGACCTTGCAGGCGGACGCTGACAGCAACGACCCGGAGCGTCTTTTGCTGGCGCAAAAAAGCGCCGAGGAAGAACACACAAATTTGGCTGCGGCGCTGGCGTCATTGGACAAAAGAAGCCGCTATATTGTGCAAGCGCGTCATTTGCGCGACCGGGCGGAGACCTTGCACACCTTGGCGGCGCGCTTTGGCGTGTCGGCGGAAAGGGTGCGTCAGTTAGAAGCGCAGGCGCTCAAAAAACTGCGGCTGTCCATGCGTCCCGCCTGATGGCGCATTTGGTTTTGGTGCGACATGCACAAAGTGAATGGAACGCGGAAAACCGTTTTACCGGCTGGCAGGACCCGTCATTGAGCAAAGAAGGCATGAGCGAGGCGCGTCTTTGCGCCGCTGCCATGCGGGAGGACGGGCTCACTTTTGATTGCGCATATACCTCATATTTGCGGCGGGCGGTGCGCACCTTGTGGCTGATTCAAGAGGAAATGGATTTAATGTGGCTGTCGGTTTTTACCGATTGGCGGCTCAATGAACGGCATTATGGAGACTTGCAGGGGCGCAACAAAGCCGAGATTGCCGCGGTGCATGGCGAGGCGCAAGTATATGACTGGCGGCGCGGCTATTTATCATGTCCGCCGTTGGCGGCGGCGGCGGTGGATGCGCCCGATCATCGTTATGCGGGAATTGCCGATAAGCCGCAGGGCGAAAGTTTGGCGACGACTTTGCTGCGTACGCGGGCTTGTTATGAAGAGCGGATAGTGCCGCAGTTGCAAGCGGGTCGGCGGGTGTTGGTGGTGGCGCATGGTAATTCATTGCGCACTTTGGTCAAGCACATTGAAAACATTGCCGATGCGGATATTGCTCAGGTGTCAATCCCCACGGGTCGCGCCTTGGTTTATCAAACCGATGATAAGGGCGCGCCCCAGGCGCCGGCGACAGTGCTGCCTCAGTAAGATATTTTTTAGCGGCTGTTTGCTGCCCCATCACTTTGGTGCATCGGCGGTACCGATGTTTTATTGTCACCGCTCCCATCCCTGCTAAATTTTACTATACATTGTGCGGCTTTGCGTTCTGATACTCCCCCCGCGTAGTTTGCTATAATAGTTGCCCATGTTGTCAGCGGAGTTTCAGGGTTCTGATATTCCCCTCCGCGTAGTTTGCTATAATTGGAAGTTGCAAAGCGGTCTCCAATACCAAGTTCTGATATTCCCCCCCGCGTAGTTTGCTATAATCGCATGACCACACGCAACACCTTGTCCACAGTTCTGATATTCCCCCCGCATAGTTTGCTATAATCAATAACTTTGACCGCGTAGTCGAAAACGAGTTCTGATACTCCCCCCCGCGTAGTTTGCTATAATCTTTATTTGCAACTTTGCCATGCCGTAGTGGTTC
>JBPCWX010000262.1:0-3974 GCA_051009095.1 Gammaproteobacteria bacterium
TCGGGGTTGCGGTCGGGGTGATACTTCATCGCCAAGCGGCGATAAGACTGCTTGATGGTGGCTTTGTCGGCGTCCCGGGCAACGCCCAGCGTTTGGTAATAATCCGCCTTGCTCACGGGGAATGCCGCGCCGATGCCCGGTGCCTGCTCAATATCCGCAGTGGCTTATTTTTTGTCATCTTTTTTGTCATCTTCAACGTCTTGAAATTCCGCATCCACCACATCATCTTTGGCAACTTCGCCCGGGTCATCTGCCGCTTGGTCATCGGCGTTTGGGTCTTGTGCAAACTGCGCCAACACTGCGGCGGCGGCGGCCAATGCCTCCGACTTTTCGCGCATGGTGGTCAAGTCGCCCTCATCTCGCGCTTCTTCGGCTTCCTTAATGGCGGCTTCCAATTTTTCCTTAGCGGCGGCTTCCATTTGTCCGCCATGTTCGTCCATACCGCGTTTGGCGCTGTGGATCATGGCGTCGCACTGATTACGCGTTTGCGCCAATTCCGCCGCTTTGCGGTCTTCTTCGGCGTGCTCTTTGGCATCTTGCACCATTTTTTCAATTTCTTCCTCGGACAAACCCGATGAAGATTTGATGGTGATATTGTTTTCGCGGCCGGTTTTTTTGTCGCGCGCCGAGACATGCAAAATACCGTTAGCGTCAATGTCAAAAGTGACTTCAATTTGTGGCGTGCCGCGCGGCGCCGGGGGAATATCCTCCAAATTAAACTGCCCCAATGATTTATTGCCTGCGGCAACGCCGCGCTCACCCTGCAAGACATGCACGGTGACGGCCGGCTGATGGTCGGACGCGGTGGAAAATATTTTTGCGGTTTTGGTGGGGATGGTGGTGTTTTTTTCCATCAGTTTGGTCATCACGCCGCCTTCTGTTTCAATGCCCAAAGACAACGGCGTCACATCCAGCAGTAAAACATCTTTAACATCGCCCTGCAACACCGCGCCTTGCACGGCGGCGCCGATGGCGACCGCTTCGTCAGGATTGACGCTGCGTTTGGGTTCCACGCCAAATATTTTTTGCGCTTTGGCTTGCACCGCCGGCATGCGCGTCATGCCGCCGACCAAAATAACATTGTCCACTTTGCCGGTCACTTTGGCGTCTTTGAGAGCGGTTTTGCATGGCTTGCTGACGCGTTCAATCAGATCGGCGACCAGCGATTCCAAGGTGGCGCGGGTGAGGGATAGCACCAGATGTTTGGGGCCAGTGGCATCGGCGGTAATGTAGGGCAGATTAATTTCCGTTTCCGCTGCTGAGGACAATTCAATCTTGGCTTTTTCGGCGGCGTCTTTGAGGCGCTGCAAAGCAAGCACATCATTTTGCAGGTCAAAATTTTCTTTTTTCTTAAACTCGGCGACGAGATAATTCATCAGCGCTTGGTCAAAGTCTTCGCCGCCCAAAAAAGTGTCGCCATTGGTGGACAGCACTTGAAATTGTTTGCCCTCTTCCACGTTGTCAAGTTCGATGATGGATATGTCAAAAGTGCCGCCGCCCAGGTCAAACACGGCAACGGTGGGGTTTTTGGCGGATTGAGATTGATCCAGGCCAAAGGCAAGCGCCGCCGCCGTGGGTTCGTTGATGATGCGGCGCACTTCCAAGCCGGCGATGCGGCCGGCGTCTTTGGTTGCCTGTCGCTGCGAATCGTTAAAATAGGCGGGCACGGTAATCACCGCATCGGTTACTGTTTCGCCTAAGTAGTCCTCGGCGCTTTTTTTCATTTTGTGCAGGATTTTGGCGGAAATTTCTTGCGGCGAATATTGTTTGCCTTTGGCTTCCACCCAAGCGTCTCCGTTTTTGGCTTTGACGATGGCAAATGGCGCGAGCGATTTTTCTTTTTTGACTTCGCCATCAGCAAAGCGGCGACCGATGAGCCGCTTAACTGCGTAGAGGGTGTTTTTGGGGTTGGTAACTGCTTGTCGTTTGGCGGGTGCGCCGACCAAGGTTTGGTCATTATCATCAAAAGCGACAACAGATGGCGTGGTGCGTGAGCCTTCGGCGTTTTCCAGCACGCGCGGGGTTTCGCCTTCCATCACGCAGACGCAAGAGTTTGTGGTGCCGAGGTCGATGCCGATTATTTTACCCATGGTGGTTGTTCTCCGTTAAGAATGTTTGATAATAAAAAAAGGTGGTTATTAAACACCGTTGTTGTCCGCCGCCGCTTTGTTGAGATGTACGAGGGCGGCGCGAATGGTGCGGCCATTTAGGGTATAGCCGCATTGAATCAGGGTTGCCACGGAGTTGGGCGGTAAATCTTTATTTTCCGCCACACCGATGGATTGGTGAAGATTTGGGTCGAAAGGTGCGCCGTTGTCGGGGCGGACGGGGCGGACGCCATGTTGGTCCATGACGCCGTCCAATTTGCGCAAGGTGAGGTCGATGCCTTGGTGCGCTTTGTCGCTTTCGGTCAGGGCATTAAAAGCGGTTTCCAAACAATCCCGCACCTCGCAAATGCCGGTGGCAAATGCTTGCACGGCAAATTGGTGGACTTTGGTGATTTGCTCTTCGGCGCGCTTGCGTTGATTGTCGGCATCGGCGATGGCACGCAAATGAAGGTCTTTTGTTTCCGCTAATTCTTTGGCTATTTCTTCCATGGTGGGCGGGGGCGGGGGAGTTTCGGCGGCTTGATTATCGCCGGCGGGGGCGGAAGAATCTTGCGCGGCGTCCGCTTTGGCGGTATCGGGCGATTCGCCGCCGGTTTTTACCGTGTTATCGGCGGGTGACTCGTCGGCGCGCTTTTTGTCGGCACTTTTAGCGGTTGCTTTTTTCTTGCTCATGTATGAGATTCTCCAATGTTTTTGTTGGCATATATGCGTCAAATGATATTTATAGTTTCATTTTTTGCTTTTTCAAGTGGGCAAAATAAAAATCTTTTCATGCCTTTTGCCAAAGGCAAGATTTGGGCGGACATTATTATGTTTTTTGGCGGGCGGGAAATACCACAAAAAGCAGTAAGAAAAAGCAAAAGAATGCCAGCGCCCAAGCCATGCCGTTTGTTGTTAGATCCATCATGGCGCCGCATAATATAGGGCCAAAAAATGCTCCCGCACCATACAATAAACTAAATAGCGCACTAATGGCAATAAGTTCGTCGGTGCCAAAACGCCGCGCCGCTTCGTTGAGCCCCGCCGGATAAATGGTCATCATCAAACCACTCCATAACGCTAAACCTAAATATCCCGCCGTTCCTGAGATTAACATCCACGGTAAAAATAATGCCGCTATTCCACCACTGCCGCCTAAAACTATTAATCCTCGGCGGATGCCGACACGATCCAAAAATGCCCCCAGCGGCGCTTGTAAAATAATCGCGCCTACACTAAATACGGTTAACAATAACACCGCCGCACTTTCGTCCAAAGCCAATTTTTTGGCATATACCGGGAGTAAATCGTATACCGAAGTTTCTGTCGCACCAACAACAAAGGCACAAGCCGCCGGCAACGGCGCTCGGCGTAATAGGGAAAAGAGATTAAAGCCAATGGCATCTTTTTCTTCTAAGATGCTGCGCCCGCTTAGCTGCGTAATGAATACGGCCAAGGCGGTTAGTGCGGCAGCCGCCAAATAAGGCGGCCAACCAGTGGTGCCGGCGGCAAGTAAAATTATTGGCCCCACCGCAAAACCCGCGGAAAAACTGGCGGCATATACGCCCAAAATCATGCCGCGCCGCGGTGCCGGCGAAGCCGCAGCAATGGTCGCCTCGGATAAAGTAAAAACTAATGCTCCCGCCACCGAAGATAAAAAGCGGATGATAAACCACGCTAATAATGAATCTTCAAATAATTTATAAGCGATAAAACTTGCGCCAATGACGGTAAGCATGATTTTTAAGGTGTTTTGCGCCCCCCATTTGGTCGCTATCGCCGGGGCCAAAGGCGCGCCGATGATAATGCCGATGCCGGTGAGCGCGCCCAATAATCCAATGATGGTGGAAGATTCGCCGCGCGCCTCCAAAGTTAGCGTGAGCAGCG
>JBPCWX010000263.1:0-4717 GCA_051009095.1 Gammaproteobacteria bacterium
GGATATAACTCGGGCGATGTTCTGAAATATAGATTGCCGAGTCTACTTCTATTATAATTTACTGTATGTATAGAAAGCGAATCATCAGAAATTATAACATCCCCAACGCTAACTATTCCAGACTGAACAATGATTTCCTTTGTGCCTTTGAAAGACCAAGATTTAGCCAAATTCCTATACCAATCAGCACCGCAACCCATGATAACGGCAGTAAGCGTCACCCTCACCGTCAAATCTTCATAACTTGGGTTTAGCGTCGAAAATTTATCGCGCACTTCCACAATAGCGGTTATGGTGACCCCATCAGGTTTCCCTGCCGCAGATATATTGGGCCGCAGCATTAAGGTGCCGCCCTCCACTCGAAAATGATCGGCATCATCGCCCACCACTTGCCAGTCGGCGCGCACTTGAATGTTCTCTACCGACAAAGTTGCTACTATAACATCTGCGGCAAAGACACTCGGCGTGAAAGCAAAAGCACTCAGCAATAGTGCTTTTTTGCATATCGTTATGCAAAAAACGGGGGGGGGGGGTAAAAATAATTGCGAAAAACGCGCCACGGCAGCCTCAGCAACCGCCCAAACAGCACCCGACCAGCGCATCAATTTTTTCATCATTAAAATCATACCATAAACCTCTTGCAATGCTAATCCCTGATAATCTTTCACGGTTAAAATGATAGCATAATTTACCCCAAAACAAAGTTTTTATTTCAATCTTTCCATTTGCACCTGCCAAATAATCAGCAGGTCGGAAGTTCAAATCCTCTCAACAGCGCCTGCCATATCTGACACTTTCGCTTTACCTTGCCGTCAATCTTGGCGCGCAATATCCACCCGCAAAGTGAGACGATAGGATTGCGCGACACCAACCGCTTAGGCGGCGGGCGTAATATCCACCGGCGCCGCCATAGCGCGACGGTGGGATGCCTTGGCATCTGTGCGGCAACCGTATCGCCACCCGCCAAAAACTTCGCATAATATATATTATGTCAAATAAAAAAGATCACAAATAATAGAGATTTCATTTCAATGAGCGCGCTGCTGCGGCTATTTGCCGCTACATATGACTTGCTGCTGATTTCATAACACGCTTTCGCATTCTGTTATAATTATTATCCCCATGCGGTTTATCGCATCGCTACAAATTGATAAATATATGCCACCCAAGATTAGAATAAAAACACTTAATGAGATTGCCAAGATGCGGGCTGCCGGCCGCCTTGCCGCCGCAGTGCTGGACTATATCGCCCCGAGCGTTGCCTGCGGCATCAGCACCGGCGAATTGGATCGCCGGTGCCATGAGTTTATTATCGCTCACGACGCCACCCCGGCGCCGCTCAATTATCAACCGCCCGGCCACACCCCCTACCCCAAAGCCACCTGCACTTCCGTCAATCACCAAGTCTGCCACGGCATCCCTGATTTTTCGCGGGCGCTGAGAAATGGCGATATTCTCAACATTGACATTACCGTCAAAAAAGACGGTTGGCATGGCGACACCAGCCGCATGTTTTATATTGGCAAACCGTCGCTGCTGGCGCGCCGCTTGTGCGAGACCACCCGCGAATGTTTGTGGCGCGGTATTCGCGCCGTCCGCCCCGGCGCCAGACTCGGCGACATCGGACACGCCATCCAGCATCATGCCGAAAAACGCGGATATAGCGTGGTGCGTGATTTTTGCGGGCATGGTTTGGGCGAATCTTTTCATGAATTGCCGCAAGTGCTGCATTATGGCCGCCCCGGACAAGGGCCATTATTGGAAGAAAATATGGTATTTACCATTGAACCGATGATTAACGCCGGCAAATGTGATGTTAAAATACTCAAAGAAGATGGCTGGACCGCGGTCACGCGTGATCGCAGCCTATCGGCACAGTGGGAGCACACCGTGCGTGTCGCCCCCGATGGCTATGAGGTGCTAACCCTTTCCAAGATCGAAAATAACCCGCCGACAATGGAGACCGCATAATGGCAAAAAAAAATCGCCCCCCTAAAAAAACATATTCATCTTCCCCTTCTCTTTGGGCGGGATTGGCAAAATTGACCGAGTCATTTTTGCACCCTCATCCCGCAGAGGACCAATGGCGATTTTTGCCGCATTTTTTGGCGGCGGCATTTGTGCTGCGCGCATTGGTGGCATTGCTTGGCGACTTCGTCATTCATCCCGATGAAATTATGCAATATTTGGAGCCGGCGCATAAGCAGGTTTTTGGCAGCGGCGTCACCTATTGGGAATATTTTTATGGTGCGCGCTCGTGGCTGGTGCCCGGTTTGGTGGCGGGAATGTTGTGGCTATGTCAGGCAGTGGGTTTGGATTCGCCGATTTATTATATCGCCGCCGTCAAACTGCTGTTTTGTCTGCTGTCGCTGCTGGTGCCTTGGGGCATGTATGTTTTTGCGCGGCATCACTGGCACGAGCGGACGGCGCGCATGGCTTTGGTGTTGGGCGTATTTTGGTATGAACTGGTTGGTTTTGCCCACAAACCGATGACGGAATTTGTCGCTACCTCGCTGATTTTTTTGCTGCTTGCCATATCGCCGATGGCGGCGGCATCGGCGGAAAAACGACCGATGCGTGCCGCTTTGGTGGGGCTGTTGGGAGCGTTAATTGTGGCAATACGCTTTCAATATGCGCCGGCGGTGGCATTAATTTTGCTGGCTGAGTTTTTATTACAGCGCAGTTATGGACGGGTGTCGCTGATGATTGGCGCCTTGTTTATGGTGGCGGTGGTGGGCGCTTTGGAATGGGCCACGTGGGGCGCGCCTTTTCATTCCTATTACATCAATTATCAAATGAATGTGATTGTCGGCGCCTATCGCGGCGGCGAATCTTCCATCTGGCAATTTCCGCTGTGGATGCTAACCGCCAGCCTCGGCTTGGTCGGCGTGGCTGTGTGGGCGGCGATAACGCGCTGGCGGCGGCGCGGTTTTGTTGTGGTGCTGATGCTGCTGATATTGCTGCCGCATATGATGCAAAACCACCGCGAATATCGTTTTATTTTTGTAGCCATTCCCCTGTGGCTGTTGCTGTTTGCCGATTTTTTCGCTACCGCCATCGCGGACCTTAGACACCGTGAGAAGCAGAAATTGTACACGGCGGGAGTTTTTGCCCTGCCCGCCCTTTTGTCATTGCTGGGGATTTTTAATCAATTACCCTGGCAACAGACTGTATATACTGGCTTTTCTTTGGAAACAGGAAAAACAAATTTTATTATTGGCCAGGATCCGGTGTTTTCTATTTATCGGAATTTATCGGCGGACAGTGCAACACGCGGTATTTTAGATTCGTCGCGTCCCTACTTTAACACTGGCGGATATTATTATTTACACCGTGATATTCCCTTTTATGATGCTTCATCATGGCGCGGCATATTTGATGTGGGCGAGGCTAATGATTATGTCAGCCATATCATCACCCGCGGTCCCTTATCACCGGTGCGGGCTGGAGCCAACCAGCGCGGTGAGGCGATTTTGGAAACCAAAGAAGGTGTTTTGCGACTTCCCGCTTTTGTGTATGATAAAGACACCGAAGAATTGACTTATTGGAATGCCCGCGGCAGGCGCGTGGTGCTTGGCGACTATGGGCTGGCGGAGCAAAGCGGTTATTTGACCGTGTGGAAAAGCAAGACGGACAACAAGGTGCGCACCTGGCAGAACTTCTCCCCCATCGCCGCCGGCGGTTTGGAAGATGTTATGCGGCGCATTATGGGTAATGATGCCAAAAAACCGCCGCAAAATTATGGCATTCGCTTTAAGGATGATAATTAACCATATGCTTTTTTTATCGGCACCGCCGCCCCGCCCATTGCGGGCAAAACTATCTTTTTATGAGATATTGGGCGGTACTGTCCTTTGCTTTATTTGCGGTCTGAGCAAACGCTGATTTTGCCGACAATATCGCTGCGGCTATGGGCAAAACATCGGCAAATGCGCGTTTTTTATTGGGTGACGCCGGGCATTTTTTAGCCTTTGGTTTAGGTGCGGGATTGACGCCCAAGGCACCGGGGACGGCGGGCACTCTGTTGGCTTTTCCTCTATATTGGGCGGTGATAGATTGGTCGCCATCGGCGCGCTGGCTGTTGGCGGTGGTGTTATTTGCCGTTGGCGTGTGGTTATGCGGGCGCGCTTGTCGGGCCTTGGGCAAACACGATGACAGTGGTGTGGTGTTAGATGAGATTGTCGCTTTTTATGCGGTTTTGCTGGCGTTGCCGGCGGGGGCGCTGTGGCAAGCAGCGGGCTTTGCGCTGTTTCGCGTCCTCGATTCATATAAACCGCCGCCTCTTCGCTGGTTGGATAATAATGTCGGCGGCGGTTTTGGCATTATGCTTGATGATGCCGTGGCTGCACTTTTTACCGTGTTTTTGCTGGCATTAGCGGCGGCGGTGATATAACCTGAGCGATACCCATTGGCAAAAAAAATGAATGCTGAATTGAAAGAGTTGGCCAAACAAGCGGGCGAATTGGCACAGGCGCAAAATATTAAAATTGCCACGGCTGAGTCTTGCACTGGCGGTTTGGTGGCGGCGGCATTGACCTATTGGCCGGGGGCGTCTGCATGGTTTGAACAAGGCGTGATTTCTTATAGCAATGAGGCAAAAAATAAACTACTCGGCGTGTCCGAAAAATTGCTTGAGCGATATGGTGCGGTGAGCGAAGAAACCGCCGCCGCTATGTGTGCGGGAGTTGGTGGTCATATCGCATTGGCCATTACCGGC
>JBPCWX010000264.1:0-2621 GCA_051009095.1 Gammaproteobacteria bacterium
TCCGCTTTACCGATGGCGCACAAAACTTCGGTGGCGGCAATGCGGTGTGATGGATCGCTCATGTTCAACCCGTACGGTATAAACAATTCTGAATAGGACACAATCGCGCGGTTTTTCGCTTTGTCGACGAGTCGGGTGCGAATGTTGTCTTGGTGGTCAAGCAGATTCATCGCCCGCCCAATGATTGATAATGCTCATACCCCCTCCTTCGCCGCCGCAACCGCCTTCTCCGCAGCCTCCGCCATACTGTCGGCGGTAATAATCGCCAAACCCGACTCGGTAAAAATGCGCTTGCCTTCTTCCACATTGGTGCCTTCCAGCCGCGCCACCAGCGGGACTTTAATGGCCATATCACGCGCCGCCGCCACCACCCCATCGGCAATAACATCGCAGCGCATAATGCCGCCAAATATGTTAATTAATATCGCCCGAATGTTGGCATTAGCCAGCATCAGCTTGAACGCCGCCGCAACTTTTTCGCGGCTCGCCCCGCCGCCCACATCCAAAAAATTGGCCGGCTCACCACCGCGCAATTTAATAATATCCATCGTCGCCATCGCCAAACCCGCCCCATTGACCATGCAGCCAATATCGCCGTCCAATGAGATATACGATAAATCGTGTTGGGCGGCCTCAATCTCCATCTCGTCCTCTTCCGCCAAATCGCGCATGGCGGCAATGTCGGGCTGGCGAAAAAGCGCATTATCATCAAAATTCATTTTGCCGTCCAAAGCCAAAAGCCCGCCGCCGGTCAACACCACCAAAGGATTAATTTCTATCAGAGACGCATCGGTTTCATCATACACCCGACACAAATTCCTAAACAGCGCCACAGCCTCATCAATCAGCGGCGGCGGCACGCCAATCGCCGCAGCGATCTTGCCGGCCTCTTCATCATCGACAGCGCCATCGGGCGACAGCCACAGTTTGTGAATTAGCTCAGGCGTGCGGGCGGCGACTTCTTCAATTTCCATCCCGCCTTCGGATGATGCCATCAGCACCACTTGCTGTTTGCTGCGGTCGGTGACCAGCCCGACATATAATTCGGCGGCAATATCCGCCCCTTCTTCGATGAGCAGCCGTTTAACTTCGCGTCCCTGCGGCCCGGTTTGGTGGGTGATGAGGCGCATTCCTAAAATCTCCGCCGCCGCCGCTTTTGCTTCGGCGGCGGTGGGTGCGACTTTGACGCCGCCGCCTTTGCCGCGTCCGCCGGCGTGAATTTGCGCCTTGACCACGCAAAAGCCGCCGATGTCATCAATCGCTTGTGCCGCTTCCGCCAGCGTGTAGCAGGCGCGGCCGGCGGGCGTTGCAATGCCGTAACGCGATAAAATTTCTTTTGCCTGATGTTCGTGAATGTTCATGTCTTATCCTTTGGGGGCAAATCGGCGGAGGCAATATATTGATTAAATGTATCACACCAAACGGTAATGGCGCGGGTGCGGGCAAAATCCGCCGCGCTGATTTTATAAACTTGCGAGCCGCTGAAACTTTTTAGTTTTGCCAGCCGCACCCGCTCCTCATCAGCGGCAAAATCATCCTCATCGTTAATGGCGGAATGGTGATTGAGATAAAGCCAAAAATTTGGCCCTGCGCCAACTTGAAAATCATCCTGCAATTCCAGCAAAACGGAATCGCCGACGTCATAAATGCGCAAGCCGCCTCGTCCCCAATGTGCCGCATCCTGTCCGCTGGCGCCTTCGCGAAAAGTCGCCTCGGCAACAAACACCGCCTCGGTCGACACTTTTTCGTTGACTTGCGGCGGGGGAAAGATAAAGGGATAGACGATGAGCATTCCCCCGGCGCCGCCCAGCGCGCCCAAAACGCCGCCCACAAAAAATATGGCAAGCGACTTTTTCATCACCAATAATTTTCCACGGTGATCTGGCCGGGTTTGCGGCGGCGGTTGCGTTCAAAGCCCATTGCTTGCAAAATGGCGGAAGTGTCCTTGACCATTTGCGGGTTGCCGCAAATCATAAACTGCGCTTTGGCGGGCGAAAATTCCATCCCCGCAAACTCACTCAGGGCGCCCGATTGCAGCGCTTGCGGAATGCGTCCGCTCATCGCGCCGGGATATGCTTCGCGGCTGACAAAAGGCGCATAAACCAGTTGTCCGCGGCCTTGGGCGACCAATGCTTCGATGGTGTCGCCAAATGATAATTCGGCGGCATAGCGCACTGCATGGGCGAGTAAAATCCGCTCAAAACGCCGCCACACGTCGGGGCTGCGCAGGATGGACAGAAAGGGACCGATGGCGGTGCCGGTGGCCAGCATCCATAATTGCCGGGCTTCGGGGACTTCGGACAGCACCAGATAGCCGTTGGGTTTGGGGGCGACCAAAATATCATCACCCGTCTGCAAGTTTGGCAGGCGGCCAGAAAGTGGCCCTTCGGGCACAATCGCATAATAAAATTCATGCGGCATCTGGGTGGGCGCATTGACAAAGGAATAGGGACGCATAATATTTTTGCCGTCAAGAGTCAGCCCGATACGCCCAAATTGTCCGGGTTCAAAAGCGATAAAATCAGCATCGACAAAAATGGAATACAGGGTATCTGTCCATTGTTTTTTTCCTGCAACTTTTGCGGTTTTGGCTTCCACTGTTATTTTTCCTTGATAAAAAT
>JBPCWX010000265.1:0-2113 GCA_051009095.1 Gammaproteobacteria bacterium
CATTAGGAGAGCGTGCGAGCGCGGCGGCATCCAACCGATCACCGCGCACGTCATGCGCCACACATGCGCTTCGTGGCTCGTTCAGGCCGGATGGAGCGAGGCAATCGTTGCCGAGATCTTAGGCCACAAGAGCCGCAAGAACACGATCACTGGACGCTACACGCACTTGAACGTCGAGCATCTGCGCGATGCGATGGATAGTATCGTCCAGGGGCAGGCGGGCGCGGCCGATCGGTGCATATTTGGGACAAACCAATGAGTTATATAATGATATCAATAGGTTGTCTGGCAATCTCACAACCTTGCCAAGGTTGGGGTCGTGAGTTCGAATCTCATCGCCCGCTCCAAAGTAAAATTTTGGCGCATATTGGGAAAATTATTTCTTTTTAAGCGTAACAAAATTGGCCGTTGATGAGCCGCTGGCCAACAACAGCCCCGCTTCATCATAAAGTTCGCCCGCCACAAAACCAACTGAACGTCCGCGCCGAATAACGCGGCCAACCGCATAAAGCCGCCCGGGACGCGCTGGCGCAAGCATAGATATTTTTATTTCTAAAGTCGGGCTAATTTGCCCCCAATCCAAATTGAGACCAATCGCAAAAGCCATTGCATCATCTAGCATAGCCGCCACATTGCCGCCCTGAATACCGCCCCATTTATTGCATAATTTATCATGCGCATTAAAGGCCATTTCCACCACGCCATCGGCGCGATTAACCGCCAATAATTCCAGCCCCAAATGCGCCGAGGTTGGCGATGGTTTGTCGTGTGCCGCTTTGACATTGGGCGGCCAATCTTGCGCATTGGTGATAAACGCATCGCGTTGTTGGCCAAACGCGGCCAGCTGAAATTGATAATCTGTCATACGCCCCCGCAAATTGGCAAAATCTTTGGGTCAAACCATAATCGCGCCAACACCATTATACAAGAGGCCATTACACAAGAGGCCATTACATAAGAAGGCAAGGGTGCAAGAAGTCGTTGGCCGCATTTTTAACCCTCATCTTCTATATTGAGGGCGTAGCCGCCCTCAACTGTGAGCAGAATTTTGGCATTAGATGGGTCGCTCTCAATTTTCTGGCGCAGGCGATAAATATGCGTCTCCAATGTATGCGTGGTGACCCGCGCATTATAGCCCCACACATCATGCAATAATTTATCGCGGCCAATCGGTGCGCCGCCAGCGCGTAATAAAAGCTTCAAAATGCCAGTTTCTTTTTCGGTCAGGCGGATTTTACGCCCGGCTTGATGTTCTAATAATTTTTGGGCGGCGCGAAAAATATACGCCCCAAAAACCTGCATTTGGTCACTATTTTCATAATGCCGCAACTGCACACGAATACGCGCCAACAAAACCCCAAAACGGAACGGCTTGGTAACATAATCATTCGCACCTGCATCCAACCCCAAAATTGTGTCGGCATCGCTACTTGCACCCGTTAACATAATAATCGGCACTTGCACGTCATTTTTTCTGAGAATTTTACAGGTCTCGCGGCCATCTTGGTCGGGCAGGCCAACATCCAACAAAATCAAATCGGGCGGGTTTTCTTTTATGTTGGCCGTTTTAGCAATGGCATCAGCCGCATTATCAACAAATTCAACACTAAATTCACTATGCAAAGCAAATTGCTCTGACAAAACACCGCACAAGGCGGGGTCATCTTCAACAATCAGCAGACGATAATGCGACATAGAGTGCGACATAGGCCATTGTAAATATATTCTGCCCCCACAAACAAGCCAACAAATGCTTGCCGTGCATTATAATTGCCGTCAATCTGTAATTATGGATATTTATGTCACAGTTGGGAAAGCCCATTATGGGGAAATATATTATGGCGATATAAATGCGCCAGATTGGCGCGCACCCTGCACTTTGGGGCAGGCGGGCGGCCGCCATTACAAAAGCGAGGGCGACAAAACCACGCCTTTAGGACGGTTTTTATTGCGCACTTTATATTATCGGCCTGACCGCTGGGAAAAACCGCAAACCGCCTTTGCCGCCCATGCCATTACGCCCCAATGCGGCTGGTCGGACGATGTGCATGACCCCGCCTATAATCAATATGTGTCATTGCCGCATGATTTTAGCCATGAAAAATTATGGCGG
>JBPCWX010000266.1:0-4339 GCA_051009095.1 Gammaproteobacteria bacterium
GGGCGCAAAAGGCTCAATCATGCCGGCCGCCGCCATTTGCCGTATCCAGCGGTCAGATTTAATGCCCATGACTATCCCGCCTTTTGCGGCGGATATTGCTGCCGCACCTGCCATAATATATGTTCAAAACGCTCAGGATTGTGCGGGCTGAGAAGCTCCGCCCGCCGTGGAAAGTGCCAATCATACAAACGCGACAGCCAAAAACGCAATGCCGCCACCGTCAAAGCATCGCTAAAACTCAGCGACTCCAGCGCGCATAAGGCGCGTTTATTTTCATAGCCAGCCAATAATGCCGCCAGTTTCACGCCGTCAAAAACTCCATCATCATCATTAAAACACCAATCGCAGGCGCATACCGCCAGGTCAAAAATGAGCACCTCTTCGCCGCCAAAATAAAAATCAATCACCCCCGCCACGTGGTCGCCGCGCCACAATACATTGTTGCGAAATAAATCGCAATGACATGCCGTCGACGGCATCGGCAACATGCTAAAACGGGCATCACAAGCCAGCGCATCATCCAGCAAAGCGCGCGAATGGGGCGGCAATTTATCCCGCACTTGCGATGCCGCCTGCCGTCGCCACGCAGCCCCGCGCGGGTTGGGCAGGTCGCCCGCAAAGCCCGCCGCCTTGCTGTGCAAAACGCCGATGGTCGCTCCCATATGGCGGCATTCTTCCGCCGTCGGCACGCGCCGCCAGTCGCCTTCCACAAAAGGCGTCAGCAAACAAGGTTTGCCGCCCCATTGTTTGCCGTCCTCATGGCGGGAAAACAAGGGAGCGGGCACCGGCGCACCGCTTGCCGCCAAATGACGCATCAAAGCGGCATAATAATCGACGCGGGCGGCGTCCCACACTTCGAAGACGGTAAAAACATAATTGCCTTGTTTGGTGCGCAGCAGATAGTTGGTGTTTTCGATGCCTTCGGCAATGGGCGACAGAGAAGCGGCGGACAAATTAAATTGCCGCTGAATGAAAGGCGCCGCCTCTTGCAAGCGCACGGAAGTGAATACTGCCACAAAATTCCTTTACTGTTTATGATAGATGTTAGATTATAATTTGCCATTATGCCAATTACAAAAAAATCGCGCGAACAAATACGTCTGATCTGGGTGGATTTGGAAATGTCGGGGCTGAACCCTGACCATGATACGGTGTTGGAAGCCGCCTTTGTTATCACCGATGCTGATTTAAATATTACCACTGAAGCGGCGACGTGGGTGATTCACCAACCCGATGCAGTGCTGGAAAATATGGACAAGTGGAATACGCGCACCCACAACCATTCGGGGCTGGTGGACGAATGCCGCGCCTCATCGCTAACCTTGGCCGCTGCCGAGCGGGAGATTTTGCGCTTTCTCAAAAAGCACGTCAAGCAGGACGCCTCGCCGATGTGCGGTAATAGCATTTGTCAGGACCGCCGTTTTATGGTGCGGTGTTTGCCGCGCGTGGAGCGATTTTTTCACTACCGCAATTTTGATGTGAGTTCTTTCAAAATTGCCGCTGGTTTGTTTGCGCCGAAGGTTTTGGAAAAATTGAAAAAACCGTCATCATCACATCGCGCCTGCGACGATATTTTGGCATCGGTGGCGGAAATGCGGAATTATGTCAATGAAATTTTACCCGCCCGCAGCCCGCAATGACTGAGGAACGCACCCGCGGCTGGGGCATGTTTGCCATAGGCTGGGCTTTGGCGCTGCTGATCTTGACTTTATTGTTTAACGGCTATCTCAGCACCCGCGAAAACCCAAACCGCATCGGCTCTTTAACCGAGCGCGATGGCGAATTGATCTTGCGCCCCAACGCCCACGGGCATTATTTGGTGGAAGGTCATCTGAACGGTCTTGCCGTTACTTTTTTGCTCGATACTGGTGCCACCGATATTGCTGTCCCTCAGAATATCGCCTCACTTGCCGGGCTAAATCCGGGGACTTCCATATTGGTGCAAACAGCGGCGGGCACCGCAACCGCGCAAATAACACAGATTAACCGCATGACGCTGGGGCATTTGGTGTTTCAAGACATGCGCGGCATCATCATCCCCAGCGATGATAAAACGGTGCTGCTGGGCATGAGCGCACTGCGCGATTTGGACTTTACGCAAAGCGACGGCACCTTATCCCTCAAAAAACCAGCATCATCCATCTAATCTCCTCAGCACAGCGCGCGCTATTTGGGCGGCAATAAGTTATAATCAAAACATCACAATCGGAGTAAAACCATGGGCGCCTATCAAAACATATTTACGCAATCTCTTAACAACCCGCAGGATTTTTGGGCGGCGGCGGCGCGCGACATCATCTGGCGCAAGCCTTTTAGCACGGTGCTGGACGAATCCGACCCGCCTTTTTATCGCTGGTTTGTCGGCGGTGAATTAAACACCTGTGAAAATGCGGTTGACCGTCATGTAGCCGACGGTTATGGCGAGCAGCCGGCGATTATTTATGACAGCCCGGCGGCGGGCGAAAAGCGCGTCATTTCCTACGCCGAGCTGCAAGAAGAAGTCGCCCGTCTTGCCGGGGCAATGGCGGCGCGCGGCATCGAGCGCGGCGACCGCGTCATTATTTATATGTCGATGGTGCCGCAGGCGATTTTTGCCATGTTAGCCTGTGCGCGATTGGGCGCGGTGCATTCGGTGGTGTTTGGCGGTTTTAGCGCGAAAGAACTGGCCACCCGCATCGACGACGCGCAAGCCAAATTTATTATGGCAACCTCATGCGGCATTGAGCCGGGGCGCGTGGTGGATTATAAAAAACTGCTGGATGAGGCATTGACCCTGACCTCCCACGCGGTGAGCGGCTGCGTCATTTTACAACGCCCTCAGCAGCCGTGCGCTTTGGTGTCGGGACGCGATGAAGATTGGCATGATTTTGTCGCCGATGCCACCCCGGCGGCTTGTGTTGCGGTGGCGGCGACTGACCCGTTATATATTTTATACACCTCTGGCACCACCGGCAAACCCAAAGGCATTGTGCGTGATAACGGCGGGCATGCCGTCTCTTTGCGCTGGACGATGAAAAATATTTACGACATTCACCCGGGCGAAGTATATTGGACGGCGTCCGATATTGGCTGGGTGGTTGGTCATTCCTATATTGTTTATGCCCCTTTGTTTAACCGCAACACCACCGTCATTTTTGAAGGCAAGCCGGTGGGAATGCCGGATGCTGGGGCATTTTGGCGGGTTATCAGCGAGCATCAGGTGGCGGCGATGTTTACTGCACCGACCGCGCTGCGGGCGATTAAAAAAGAAGACCCTGAAGGTTTGCTGCTGCGCGATTATCGGATGCCCAATTTGCGGGCGCAATTTTTGGCGGGCGAGCGTTCCGATGCGGATACGATTGCCTGGGTGCAAAAACACTTAGGCGTGCCGGTCATAGATCATTGGTGGCAGACCGAAACCGGATGGGCGATTGCCGCCAATCCGATGGGGGTGGAGCCTTTTGCCGTCAAGCCCGGCTCTGCGTCCAAACCCATGCCCGGTTATGATTTGCAAGTGTTGGATGAAGCCGGCGAGCAACTGCCGCCGGGGACCTTGGGCAACTTAGCGGTCAAACTGCCGCTGCCGCCCGGCGCTTTCACTGACATTTGGCGGGCGCGCGAGCGGATGCGCGAAAATTATCTGGCGACCTATCCCGGCTATTATCTCACCGGCGACAGCGGCATGATTGATGAAGACGGCGATGTGCACGTGATGAGCCGCATTGATGATGTGATTAATGTGGCGGCGCATCGTTTATCCACTGGGCAAATGGAAGAGGCTTTGTGCCGTCATGCTGAGGTGGCGGAAGCGGCGGTTTTTGGTGTTGTCGATGATTTTAAGGGCGAACTTCCCTTGGGTTTGGCGGTGCTGAATCGCGGCGCAACAAAAGATGAGGCAACTATTGCGGCGGAATTAATTGCCTTGGTGCGCGAAGAAATTGGGGCGGTAGCGGCGTTTAAATTAATAGCGGTGGTATCGCGTCTGCCCAAAACGCGCAGTGGTAAAATTTTGCGCGGCACCATGCGAAAAATTGCCAATGGCGAAGAATACACGGTGCCGGGGACGATCGACGACCCGGTGATATTAGATGAAATCGCCGAAGTTTTGAGGGGTTTAGGGTATCCCAAAAAATAGCGGATAACCGCTCCGCAAAGCATCAAAATAAGTTATTGGCGGACGGCAGGGAATTAAACCGCCGCCATCAATGCTGATAATCGCGCAGATTCCCAAGGGCAAAAGCGGCAATGTTTGCCCCTCATTCTGCTTTATTCAGTGCGCATAAGAAGTGATCGGCAAACTTTATCGGATAGTCCCCTCCCTCAAGACTACTTGTATCCCAACCTTCAGCAGAGAAGGAGA
>JBPCWX010000267.1:0-4607 GCA_051009095.1 Gammaproteobacteria bacterium
GCATTGGCGGCTTGTTTGTTGCAGTCATCGCGCTACCCTCTCAGATAGTTGCGCCTCGTTGGGGAGGCGTGTCCCACCGATGCGTATAAGAGAAAACGCAGGTAAAAGCAAGAGGGTTGCGGGTGGAAAATATGGGGGTGGGTTTTTTGAGGGCGTGGGATTTTTTTGGGGGCGTGGGTGCGATTATTATCGCGCATCAATTTTGGCTTGATATTTAGCCGCAGCATTTTGTGCGCGCTGTTTTTGCGCGAAGGTTAATTTTCTCTCCATATCAGTAACAATTTTTTCAATTGTTTCGCGCTTTGATTCATCTTTACCATTCGCCAATGCTACCAAAAAGAACATATAGGCGGTTTGCTCATTTTTAATCACACCCTGACCTAAGCCATACATCAAACCAAGATTAGCTTGCGCATCCGCATCACCCTGCTCAGCCGCTTTGCGATACCATTTAACCGCTTTTTTATAGTTTTTGGCGACACCCTTACCATTCTTATACATCCCACCAAGATTATTTTGCGCCGCCGCATCGCCCTGTTCTGCCGCTTGGCGATACCATTTAACCGCTTGTTTATAATCTTGGATAACACCCTTACCTTTATGATACATCACACCAAGATTAGTTTGCGCCGCCGCATCGCCCTGCTCCGCCGCTTGGTGATACCATTTAGCCGCTTGTTTGTAATCTTGGGCAACACCCTCACCTTTATTATACATCCTACCAAGATTAAATTGCGCATCCGCAACGCCCTGCTCAGCCGCTTGGCGCAACCATTTAGCCGCTTGTTTGTAATCTTGGGCAACACCCTCACCATTATAATACACCACACCAAGATTATATTGCGCATCCGCATAGCCCTGCTCTGCCGCTAGGTGATACCATTTAGCCGCTTGTTTATAATCTTGGGCAACACCCTCACCCTTGCGATACATCATCTGACCAAGATTATATTGCGCCTTCGCATAACCCTGCTCTGCCGCTTGGCGATACCATTTAGCCGCTTGTTTATAGTCTTGGGGGACACCTTGACCATCATAATACAGCAAACCAAGACTATATTGCGCCACCGCATCGCCCTGCTCAGCCGCTTGGTGCCACAATTTAGCTGCTGTTTTATAATCGCCTGCATCATAAGCGGGGAGTCCATTCTCATAAGCAAAGATACCTTTAAACCAATCTACAAACGGGCCAGCCCAAATGGTCGATGTAACCAAAAACATTGCCGATAAACTAATGACAATTAAGCGCATATCTCTCCCCAATTCTTATTATTTTGAAGCTAATCATTTATATCACGCGCCACCTGTTTTGCAATCAGTCATCTCTTCTCTTTTTTGCGATTATTGTCGTGCATCAATTTTGGCTTGATATTCAGCCGCATCATTTTGTACGCGCTGTTTTTGTGTGGCGGTTAATTCGCTCTCCATATCAGTAATATTTTTTTCAGTTAGTTCGCGCACTGATTCATCTTCAGTATTTGCCAGTGCTAATAAATAGAACATATAGGCGGTTTGGTCATTTTTAACCACACCCTGACCATTATAATACATCCACCCAAGATTATTTTGCGCAAGCGCATAGCCCTGCTCTGCCGCTTGGCGATACAATTTAATTGCTGTTTTATAATCTTTGGCAGCACCCAGACCATTATCATACATCACACCAAGATTATATTGCGCATCCGCATCACCCTGCTCAGCGGCTTTGCGCCACCATTTAATTGCTTTTTTATAATCTTGGGTAACACCCTCACCCTCGCGATACATCCACCCAAGATTAAACTGCGCCAGCGCATAGCCCTGCTCAGCCGCTTGGCGATACCATTTAGCCGCTTGTTTATAATCTTGGGCAACACCCTGACCAAATTGATACATCACACCAAGATTATTTTGCGCCCACGCATTGCCCTGCTCTGCCGCTAGGCGATACCATTTAGCCGCTTGTTTATAATCTTGGGCAACACCCTCACCTTCATCATACATCACACCAAGATTATATTGAGCCCATGCATCGCCCCGCTCTGCCGCTAGGCGATACCATTTAATTGCTGTTTCATAATTGCCGTCCTCATAAGCAGAGAGACCATTCTCATAAGCAAAGATACCTTTAAACCAATCTACAAATGGGTTAGCCAAAGCTGGCGATATAGCCAAAAACATGGCCAATAAACTAATGACAATTAAGCGCATATCTCTCCCCAATTTTTATTATTTTGAAGCTAATCATTTATACTATGCTCCCCTTTGCAAAGCAACACATCCACCACGCCAAACACACCCCAAAGAAAAAAAGGGTGTGTAGATGTGATAAACTTGCAAAGATTAGAATGACGGTATGGCAATTACAACTTCAATAATCCCTGCAAGAATGTGAGGGAAGCTTAATGTGGTGGAAATTCGGGAATTTTGGGGGTGTCGCGTTTTAGTCTTTTTTCTTGTTCGTCCTCAATTGTTTTTAGAAATCGTTTAATTTTATTTATAAAGTCTGAAGATGAATTCTGTAACTCCGCCAAACGTAAGGCTTCCTCTGCATCCTTTTGTGCTTGAGGCAAATTCTCTTTTTCTGAATTGACAAAGGAACGGTAGTAGCAACCGTGAGACCGATTGAAATAAGCTTCAACAAAGTCAGGCTTAAGGCGAATAGTTTGACTATAGCCTTTTATCGCCCCATCCCAATCTTTATTCTCAGCTTTTATAAAGCTACGATTGAAATGAGCTATAACATTATCAGGGTTGAGACGAATAGCTTCATCATAATCTTTTATTGCTCCAACCATATCCCCATTTTGAGCCTTAGCAAAAGCACGATTGAAATAAGCGACGGCAAAATCAGAGTTGAGACGAATGGCTTCATTATAATCCACTATCGCTCCATCAAAATCACCTTTCCCAGATTTAGCAACCCCACGATTGAAATAAGCTTCAGAAAAATCTGGTTTGAGACGAATAGCTTCATCATAATCTTTTATCGCCTTATCCCAATATTCTTTACTAAGTTTGGCATGACCGCTATTGAAATAAGCATCCACATAATCAGGTTTAAGGCGAATGGCTTTATCATAATATTTTATTGCTTCCACCCACTCTTCCTTGCTTGCACTAATATTGCCGCGATAGAAAGCTCCCAAAGCCTCGGATAAAGGCTGTTCGGAAGCGTGATTTTTTGCAAAACCCGCCAAATCAATAAATAAAGTGTCCGCACTTATCTGATATTTAGCATCCAACTCTTCCAATATCTTTTCCTTTTCGCTACTCAAAATATCAATGGGTAGCAGGTTTTTTTCGTCTGGCTTGAGATTGATGATAAAAACCCCCGATTGTCGGATAATGCGCCTTTCGGCTTCTCCGTGCATTGGCGGTTGCCATTGTAATAAATCTCCGCTTTCTATTATTTTTTTTATGGGGTCATTTTCAAGAACAGTGTTCAAATTAGCATTGCGTAAAATAAATAATTTTCCGTCTTTTTCTGGTGTATCAATACAGGCAATATACAGAGCGACAAGTGGGCTTTCGGTAAAATCCAGCAAGCAAGTCGCCGCACCAAAATGTTGCAATTCCGCCAACAATTCCAAATCTGATAATCGCCGCCCATCGCGGATACCAAAACCTTTATGGCGCGCATCATCTAATAAATTTTTATGATAGCTCGTTAAACTGTCTTTTGGAGGCGTGAAGCTTTTTTTATCCTCAACTATTTTCTCTGCTTCGTTATCAATGGTTGCTTCTACTTCATTCTTAACCTCTGCTTCTGCCTCACGCTCAACTATTTTTTCTACTTTATTTTCAACCGATTCTTCTTTCTTAATCGCCTTTCGGATACGCCTTTCAGCCGCGCTTTCCAAATCCCACTCATCGTTTGCCTGACCGCGATAAATGCAATCATGGCCACCCGCCGCCTCTGCAATTTCTTTCAGATATTTTTCCACAAGTGATTTTTTTTCTTCTTCTTTTTCTTCTTTTTCTTCTTCTTTTTCTTCTGACATTTCCGCCCCCTGCATTTTGTTGATATTTTTATAATATAAAACAATCAGCCGATTACAAGGGCGGGGCCGCCTAATTTATCCCACGCCCTCAAAAGATTGGGTGGGCAAGGCAAAGCCTTGTTGCCGTTTCCTTTGGAAACGGCTCGCGGGTGAACCCGCCCCACCCAATCTTTTGAGGGCGTGGTATTTTTTGGGGGCATGTAATTGTGAGCGAGAGAGGATAAGGCCGAAAGGGCGGAAGGCGCGATTCTTCTTTCTCCAAAGCGATGCTCTTGCCTAAAGGGCGGAAGGCGCACTAAGTCGCGCTTCGCGCAACAAGTGCTTTTACCGCGTCAATCCGTGCTTCGCACGAATACGCAGCCGCTTGGGACGGGTCGCCATCTGCTGGCGCAGATGGACGTTTATTCTTTTCCCATTCACCCCTTGAGAAAAAATAACTATTCACAAGTTAATGTTAAATTGGCAATATGCGTTTTGTTGGGGAGAGAAAAAAAATAATGAGTGCAAAAACTGCCAAAATCACCGCGCCAATGCAAGCGGTGGTGCATGCGTTACACATCAGCAAAGGCGACAAAATCCGCAAAGGCCAAGAGGTGGTATTGCTGGAAGCGATGAAAATGCACC
>JBPCWX010000268.1:0-1338 GCA_051009095.1 Gammaproteobacteria bacterium
GGATTGGTAATTGGCAGTGGTAAGGGTGGCTAAATTGCTAACCCCAGCCACCTCATCAACCGCCGCCATTGATAGCTGATTACCCGACCATTCGGTCAATTCATCATTGAAGCTATCCACCGATAAAACAAAGGCTTGGGTAATGAAACCATTATTGCCAGTGGTCAGCGCATCGCCAAATGGAGCACTACCGCCCGATGTGCCCCTAGCCCAGATGGTTATGCTATAATTATCAGCGGGGTGGGATTGGGATTCGGCATCCAAATTATATTTTAATTGTAATATGCCGTCTGTGCCAATGGCAAAGAAATTTGCGTCATGACCACCAACATGAAATTCAAACACCCCACCATCAACATCGCTGGGGGTAAAGGTGGCAAGATTAATATAATTGCCACCATCGGCAACTTCGCTGTTATCAGCGATACCTAATGTTTCACTAACCGCGGCGGCGATGGGTTGCGTGCCAGACCACATAGTTGGCTGGTTGTTGCCAGATGTGTCTTCAAATACATCCACCACCGATAAAACAAAATTTTGGCTTATCCATGGTATGGCATTGCCGTAGGCAGTGCCGCCCGATAAACCACCCGTCCACACGGTGGCAGAAAAATTGGTGGTGGGAAACCACGCCGATTCATAATCCAATTGATATTTTAATTTCAACACCCCGTCGCTACCGATGTCAAACATCCAAGCATAATCGCCCGATATACCATAACCAAATTCATCACCATCGGCATCTTTGGGGGTAAATGTTGCCACCGCCACATATTCACTGGTGGTCAAATCAAACCGCAAATTATCAACCCCAGCGGTTTCGCTAACCGCTATCAGGTCGGGCTGGGCGCCATCCCATTCGGTAGCTTGGTCATTGATGGGTTGGTTCACCTCAGCAATAGAAAGTACAAAATTTTGTGAAATCGCACCCCCCTTGCCTATCGGGTCACCACCATCGGTGCCCCAAGCCCAAATAGTCATAGAAATATTAGGTGGATAGAAAGTATTTTCATAATCCAAATTATATTTTAATTTCAACACCCCATCTGGATTAATTTCAAACATCCAAGCATAATCGCTGGCAATATAATAACCAAAATTACTATTGCCATTGGCATCTTCATCTTCATCGAGCGGGGTAAAGGTGGTTATTGCCGTATAACTTGCGGGGTCAGCGATTTCTGCTATTTCAACCACATCAATATCTTCCTTCATCGTTACCAATGAATCTTGCGTGCCAGACCATTCGGTTGGTTGGTCATTTTGCTCAGGGTCATTGATATCAAGAATACTTAAGGTGAAATTATGGCTTATCCATATTGTGCCATCGCCAACCGC
>JBPCWX010000269.1:0-3447 GCA_051009095.1 Gammaproteobacteria bacterium
TTCTCTGTCAGACGGCGCACGGCGGTCTTGATACCGCTAAAACTAAAATTAAAATGCGGCTGTGCCGGCGATGGCAGGTGATAGCAAATATCTCCTCGGCGCGCTAATTTTTCCAATGCCGCACCGCCGGGATAACCCAAACCAAGCAGCAGCGCAGTTTTGTCAAAAGCCTCACCGGCGGCATCATCCAGCGTTTCGCCTAACAGTGATAAATCATCCGGCGAGTCCACCCGCCATAATTGCGTATGACCGCCCGACACCAACAGTGCCAAATAGGGAAAAGTAAAATCAGGGTGCGCCAGCAGGGGCGATAATAAATGCCCCGCCAAATGATTTACACCAATGAGGGGCAGATTCCAAGAAAAGGATAATCCCGCCGCGGCCGAGGCTCCGGTCAGCAAAGCGCTGGCCAAGCCGGGACCGCGCGTATAGGCAACATGAGTTGGGCGGGCTGCTGTGGCACGCAATAAGTCATCCGCCAGCGGCAAGGCGCGGCGCAAATGATCGCGTGATGCCAGCTCTGGCACAACACCGCCATATGGCGCATGTCGCCGCCATTGTGAATATATTCGCTCACCCAAAAGCCCCAGTGACGGTGAATATAACGCACACGCGGTTTCATCACACGATGTTTCAAACGCCAAAATGATTTTTTCCGTCATATGTTTTATCGTACCTTAATAACCAAGCCGCCCAATGACCCAATACCATGCGCGGTTTGCTTAACTATTTGCGCCGCGAATGGCGGCAAGAATTATCGGCGGCAAATTAATGGGCTATGTCCCAGTTTGCCCCGGTGTGAATGCTCACTTCCAAAGGCGCGCGCAACTCGGCAACGCCGCACATCAAAGACGGCAATGCCGCCAGCACATCATCCGCTTCGCCCTGAGGCGCTTCCAACACCAACTCATCATGCACTTGCAAAATAATCTGCGTTTGCATTTTTTTATCATGCAGCCATTGGGCAGTTTCCAACATGGCTAATTTAATAATATCGGCGGCGCTGCCCTGCATGGGCGCATTGATCGCCGCCCGTTCTGCCGCGGTGCGCCCGCTGGTGGTCAACACGGGAATGCGGCGGTGAAAAATTGTTTCAACAAAACCGTCTTCTATCGCTTGCTTACGCGTTTGCTTGATAAACGCGGCAACCTGAGGATAGCGGCTAAAATAACGGTCAATATAATGCTGCGCCTGTTTTTGGTTGACATCAATATTGCGCGCCAAACCAAAAGCCGACATGCCATACATTAAGCCAAAATTGATGGCCTTGGCCGCCCGCCGCTGCTCGCCGCTGACTTCTTCTTCTGACAATCCAAACACCTCTGCGGCGGTGCGCCGATGAATGTCGGCGCCATCGGCAAAGGCTTGCAGCAAAGCCTCATCGCCGGCAATGTGCGCCATCAGGCGTAACTCAATTTGGGAATAATCGGCGCTGATTAAAACAGCCCCCGGAGCGGCGACAAAAGCGCAGCGGATGCGTCTTCCGGCCGCCGTGCGAATGGGAATGTTTTGCAGATTGGGCGTGCTGGAGGCCAAGCGGCCAGTAATGACCGAAGTCTGATTGAAATCGGTGTGCACGCGCCCCGTGTGCGGGTTGACCATTTGCGGCAGTTTGTCGGCATATGTGTTGGTCAATTTGGCCATGGAACGATGCGCCAGGACAACCCGCGCCAAGGGATAATCGGGGGCGAGTTTTTCCAAGGTCGCCTCATTGGTGGAGCGCGCCGTGCCGCCGGCGGTCTTACGAAGTGGTTTGGCGCCGAATTTATCAAACAGCAAAGCCTCCAACTGACGCGGCGAATTTAAGTTAAAAACGCCGCCGGCAATACCATATGCTTCTTGTTCCAAAGCCGCCATTTGTTCGCGCATTTCATCGGCAAATGCCGACAGTGCGGCGTCATCAATGCGCACCCCGGCGCGCTCAATGTTCTGCAATACGCGAATCAGAGGACGGTCTATATTGCGGTATATATTGACTTGCGCGCCGTGCAAAGCGCCCACCACCACGGGGCACAGTTTCCACGTGACCTCCGCATCTTCGGCGGCATAACGGGTGGCTGTTTCTATATCCACCTGCGAAAAATGCTTGGTATCTTTACCATTCACCACCTCGCGATAGGCCACGGTATCAATATCCAAGTGACGCGCCGCCAAAGCGTTCATGTTGCTTGCGTGTTCCGGCGATAAAATATAAGCGGCGACTTTGGTATCGTCCACAGCACCGCGCACCGTGATGCCGCAGTTAGCAAAAACATGCAGGTCATATTTGGCGTTATGGAAAATTTTAACCACGCCTTCATCCTCTAACAGCGGGCGCAAAATAGCCAATGCTTGGTCTTGCGACATCTGTATCTCGGCGCCGATGACACTATGGGCGAGCGGCACATATGCGGCGGTGTCTTCATCCATGGCCAGCGAAAAACCCACCAAATGCGCCTGCATCACCGGCGAGCCGTCTGTTTCCGTATCCACCGCGACTGCCTTTTTTTGGCGGGCGGCGGCAACCCATTGCCGCAATGTTTCTTCGTCAGTAATGGTTATTAATCGGGCGCGCTGATTATTGGGCGGCGGCGCATCTTCATCCAATACTGTTTTGAATCGCTGAAATTCATATGTATCACACAAGGCATGCCATTGGGCGGTGTCTTTTTTGCGGGGCATCATTTCTTGCAACGGCAAAGGCAAGGACACATCGGTTTTGAGGGTGATTAATTGACGCGCCAATGTTAGGCTGCCATCGGCAATGGCACGGCGAAAATTTTCGCCGACCACGCCGCCGATTTTTTTGGCTTGGGCGATTAGTGCGTCTATGGAGCCATGTTCGCCGAGCCATTTGGCGGCTGTTTTGGTGCCCACTTTTTCTACGCCGCGAATATTGTCGGAGGTATCACCGACCAGGGATAAATAATCGACGATTTGCGCGGGTGCGACGCCAAATTTTTCGCGCACGCCGGCGGCATCATACAATTTATCTTTATGACCGTCAAAAATGCGAATTTGGTCATCTACCAGTTGCATTAAATCTTTGTCGCTAGAGGCGATAATGACTTCCATGCCTGCCGCTTTGCCTTCTTTGGCGAGGGTGGCCAAAACATCATCGGCTTCCACGCCAGACTCACACAAAAGAGTCCAACCAGAAGCGTCTATGAATTGTTTGGCGGGTTCAATTTGGGCGCGCAAATCGGGATCCAAAGGCGGGCGGTTGGCTTTGTAATCTGTGCAGAGGTCGTGGCGAAAAGTTTTGCCGGCGGCATCCATCACGCAAGCGACACGATGCGCGGGCCAATCGCGGCGCAGTTTGGCGAGCATATTGACCAATCCATACAACGCGCCGGTGGGCGTGTTGTCTTTGGTGCGCAAATCGTCTACTCCGTGAAAAGCGCGAAACAAATAGTAGGTGGCGTCAACAAGTAGGAGCCGCATAATAAACGCATTATAGGGTATTCT
>JBPCWX010000270.1:0-19433 GCA_051009095.1 Gammaproteobacteria bacterium
TTGCCAGGCGGCGCAATTATCCGGCGGCGAATGAGCGAGTGTCGTGGCGGGGGCGGGCGGGAGCGTTGCGCGGTGCATTTTTGCCGCTGCTGACTCCGGTCATCTTGCTGGGCGGGATTTTGGGCGGCATATTCACGCCAACGGAGGCGTCGGCGATGGCGGCGGTGTATGCGTTATTTGTCTCGCTGTTTGTTTTGCGCACCTTGTCATGGAGTGACTTGCCCAGCGTAATTTTTCGTGCCACACTGACTTCTGGCGGCGTTTTATTATTGGTCGGTGCTTCTGTGGCGTTTGCGCGTATGCTCACATTATCCGGCGCGGCGGCGGGCGTGGAAGAGGCGGTGCTGTCTGTTTCGCAAAACCCGCTTGTTTTGCTGTTCTTTTTTAATGTAGTGATGTTGCTGGTGGGAATGGTATTGGATGCGGGGCCGGCACTTTTGATATTCGGTCCGATTTTTGCCCCGATATTTGTCGATTTAGGTGTGGATCCGGTGCATTTTGCCGCGGTGATGTGCGTGAATGCGACGATTGGTTTGGCAACGCCGCCGGTGGGGTTGGTGTTGTTTGTGGCTGCGGGCATTTCGCGCGAATCCGTTGGGGCGATTGTGCGCGAGATTTTGCCGTTTTTGGCGGCACAGATTTTTGTCTTGCTGTTGATGACCTACATTCCCGCCTTGTCCCTTGCATTGCCCAGGGCCTTAGGCTTTTTATAATGCGAGAATCGGCAAGTGCGCTACAATACCATTATGTTTTATTCGCCCGCAAGTCGGCAATGATAGCCCGTGTTTTTTGCGCCGGCTGCGTTGTTGCTGATGAAGTGTTCCGTCTTCCACATCTGCCCGCCGGCGATGGCAAATTTTTTGCCGTATCTCGTCGGCGGACCATGGGGGGTATGGCTGCTGCTGCTGCCGCAACGGTTGTTGGGCTTGGCGGACGTGCGGCATTGTGGGCTCCTGTTGGTGATGATGCGGAAGGTAAATTTTTGCTCGACGAAATTATCGGAGCGGGTGTGGACTCCCTTTTAGTCCGCCGTCGCCAATGTGCCACCGCATTTTCCGCCGTGTGTATGGATGACGCCGGGGGGCGGATGATTGTAAATTTTGCACCTCCCGCGTTGTATGCAGCACCGAAAAAAATGCCGTCATTGCGCGGGGTGAAAGCGGTTCTCGCCGATATTCGCTGGTTAGGCGGTGCGGCGGCGGCCTTAGAGTCGGCACAAAAGGCGGGCATTCCTTCAGTGTTGGATTGGGAAACCGCGCCGCTTACCGCCAGCTCGGACGGGCTGCTCATGCTCGCGCGCTTGGCAACTTGTGTTGTCTTTTCGCATGACGGATTGCGGCAGTTTTGCAAAGCCGCAAAAAAGCCATTTCGCACCGAGCGTGCTTTGCGTGAGGCAGCGACAACAATGGGTGCTGCGGTGGCGATGACGCGCGGCGCCGATGGTGTGATTTTTTTGCGTGAAGATTTTTCAGTGGGAATAATTTCCACCCCGGCGGTGGTTGCGAACAATACCTTAGGCGCCGGCGATGCCTTTCATGGCGCGTTGGCTCTGGCACTTGCAGAGGGACAAGATTTTGAATCCGGTTTGATGTTTGCCACTGCCGCTGCCGCCGCCAAATGCACCAAACCGGTCGGGCAATATCCGCGCCGCCGCGAAATTTCACGGCTTTTGCGGCAAATCAGAACACCATGAACACGGCACTGACTTTTGGCAAATGGCGCGGGCTGGCGCAAATCGCTGATGACCACGGGCGGTTTAAGATGCTCGCCGTAGATCAGCGTCCGCCGTTGCAAAAACTGGTTGCCGCCGCCAAACAAAAAGCCGATGCGCGCGATGTTGCCGCGATCAAGCGTGCCTTGGTCGCCGAATTGTCGCCGCAATCCTCTGCCGTATTGATGGATCCGATTTACGCCTTGCCCGGCGGGGCCAATTATCTGGCGCCGCATTGCGGGTTGATTGTAACATTGGAAGATCACCGATTTAGCGACACTGATGGCGGCAGAGTTAGCCGCGTCATTCCAAACTGGTCGGTGGAAAAAATCAAACGCATGGGCGGTGATGCGGTAAAAATTTTAGTTTGGTATCATCCGCATGCCGCCGCCAAGGTGCGCGATGCGCAGCAGGATTTTGTGCGCGCAGTGGCGGCGGAGTGCCGCCGTTTGGATATTCTGCTCGTTTTGGAATTGCTGTTGTATCCGTTGGGGGGTGATGTGGGGTATGTGGAAAGCCCGCAAAAACGGCCGGCCTTGGTCTTACAAAGCATCCGTGATTTTGCCGCCCCGCAGTTCGGCGTCGATGTTTTCAAGTTGGAATCGCCACTGCCTGCCGCATCGCTTGCGGAGCCGAGGGGAAACAGCGCGCAAACACGGCAGGCGCGAAGATGGTTTGAAAAAATACACCAGGCAGCGGGACGCCCGTGGGTGGTGCTTTCTGCCGGTGCGACTGCAGAATCATTTGTGCGCGTAGTGCGCTTTGCCGGCGAAGCCGGGGCCAGCGGTTATCTTGCCGGGCGCGCAATTTGGATGGATTCCGCGTGCCAATTTCCACACTGGCGCAAGGTGCGCGCCGACCTAAAAACACGCGCCTGTGCTTATATGGCGCAACTGAATAAAATTGTGGATGACTGCGCGATGCCTTGGCAGGAGGCAATGCGCGGCAAGGCAAAACCGCCGGGGATTTTAGGAATGGCTAAAAATTACGCCGATTTTGGCGGCAAAACAATGCGATGAATAAGATTGGTTTTATCGGCATTGCCCGCGAAACTTTTGATCTGGCCCTTGCCGCGCAAACGGCAAGGCTTGCCCATAAGCGTTTGCGCGAACTTGGTTTTGTGGTCATCGGCGATGATTCGCCATTAACCGATGCAGCAAGCACACAAGCGGCAGCAAGACGGGTTTTGGCGGCTGGCGCGGAGTCGCTGCTTATCGCACAACTTACTTTTACCGATGCCGATGCGGTACGCACTATTGCTGCGCAAACCAGCGCGCCTTTGCTTTTGTGGGCTTTTCCGGAAGCGCGCAGCGGTGGGCGGTTGCGGTTGAATTCACCTTGCGGGGTGAATTTGGCCACTCACGCGCTGGGCAAAGGCGGGCGCGTTTTTGCCCCCATTTATTGCGCACCTGATGAACTGACCGCACCGATGCTGCGCGACGCTGGTGCCGAGGCGAAAGGCTTTGCGGATGCGGAAGATTCGCCGCCGCCGATAATTGATGAAGCGGTAAGGGCAAAAGTGCGGCGGGTTTTGGCTTCCTTGGATGGCACGCTGCTGGCGCGGATTGGTTTGCCGCCGACTGGATTTGCAACGTGTGATTTTAGCGCAGAATTTTTGCGGCGTGTTTTTGGCATTACGGTGCGCGATATGGATTTAGCGGAATTATTTACCGCCGCCGCAGAGGTGGCTCCCGCAACAGTGAAAAAACTGCGGGATGCGGAAAGTGCGGCACTGGCGGATTTTGATAAAATGGATAAAGTAGCCACTGACAAAACGTTGCGTTTGCGCGCGGCACTTCGGCAAAAAGCGGATATGGAAAACTGGATAGGTGCGGCAGTGCGCTGCTGGCCTGAAATGTTCACCGAATATGGCGGCGCCGGTTGTGGTGCAATGTCCGCTTTGAGCGGTGAGGGTGTGCCATGCGCTTGTGAGGCGGATGTATATGGTGCACTCACGGCGCGCCTGTTGGAAGAGTTTGCCAACACCCCGGCGTTTTTAGCGGATTGGGTGGATTGTGCCGCGGATGGCACTGCGGCATTTTGGCATTGCGGGCTGGCGCCGTTGCAAATGGCGGGCGATGCACCGCGCGCAACCATTCATTCAAACCGCAAAATGCCGCTGTTGCGTGAATTTTCGCTAAAACCGGGCACGGTTACCGTGATGCGTTTGACCATGGCACGCAACCGTCCGCGTATTGCCGCGGCGCGGGCGGAAATGATTACTGCGCCGCGTCCTTTTGGTGGCACGTGCGGTGTTTTAAGATTCGCTCACCCGGCATCGGCGATTTTTGAGCGGGTATTACGGGCGGGCATAGAGCATCATTTTGCGATTGTTTATGGCGATGTTTTTGCAGAGTGCGCGGCATTGGCGCAAGAGTGCGGTCTGGCGTTTTTTCCGCTGTGCGTGGAAGATTAAATTATGCTTCCGCTTCGTCCATAACCTCACTTATTTCTACGGTACGCTTTTCGTTCATGGCGCGCTGGGCGGCGATGCCAACTGCCACAGACCATAAGCCATCCGAGAGATTCACTTCGGCGGCGCCGCCGGTTTGTATGGCGTGCAAAAATTGGCGATGTTCCAAATAAGACGCCCCGTGATGCAATCCTTGATGGGCGATGGTATGGTCTTTTAGCGAAAATTGAGCGACGTCGCCGATATGATGTTTGCCACGGATGCCGATGCGAACAATATCCTCCGGGATAAGCGCCTCCGCTTTTCCCTTGTCTCCCACCACTGAAATTTCCTCTTGGTTGCGAGTGGCTTCGGCAAACATGCACAAATCCAACATGGCCCGTACGCCAGATTCATATTCCACAATGGTAAAGGCGTTGTCCAACATATCCGGCATTTCACCGTCATATAATTCATCCAGATGATTGACGTTGTGTCCGCCGGAAGCCAGCACACGCAAGGGACGGGATTGTGCCAGCAGATTCATCAGGTCAAAAAAATGGCAGCATTTTTCCACCATGGTGCCGCCGGTGTTATGATTGAAGCGATTCCAATGCTGCACTTTTGGCAAAAAAGGAAAACGATGTTCACGCACGGCGATCATGCGAACCGTGCCCACCGTGCCGTTCATCACCTCGCGGATAAGGCGGGCGGCGGGCGGCATGTAGCGATATTCCAGCCCGACCCAGACAATTCCTTTGCGTCCTTCGGCGAGTTTTATGGTTTGGCGGCATTCGGCAACAGAAATGCACAGTGGTTTTTCCACCATAATATGAATATCTGGAGCTTGCAGCACATCGGCGAGAATACCCGCGTGTTTCATGTTTGGCACGGCGATAACCACGGCGTCGCATAGCCCAGAGGCGAGCATATCGCGGTGATCTGTAAAAGCGTGCGCTTGGGGTGCGGCGGCGACACCGTGTTGACGAGATGGTGGGTGCGGGTCGGAGATGGCGGCGACAACTGCATTGTCCAAGGCATTTATATTATGAATATGTTCCACGCCCATCATTCCCGTGCCGATAATGCCATAGCGAATCATTTGGGGATTATAAGTCTTATTGGCGGATAAAGAGAATAAGGTCTTCCGATGAAGCGTTGGTGTTCATTGGAATCTGGCGAAAATAAATCGCATAACATAATAAGCACCGCAAAACGGCCGCCGTTTTTCACAATTTCGCCACTTCGGTGATTATTTCAATTTTTGATTTTGTGGCATATTGCCGGTCAGCATGGCTGCTTCCATTAGCACCCTCCCCATCCCCCGGCTTTTGCATGATAATGCCAAACAATTCGATAAATGTTGTTATTTGATAAAATGGCAATATGTCGACTCTTTGCATTATCGGTGCGGGCAGTGCTGAATTTACGGCACGCATCGCCGGAGATCTGCTTCGTCTGCCTGAGTTCAGGGACATACATTTTGCTCTGCATGATATTGACGGTGACAGACTACGGACAGCGGAGCATGTGGTCGGCACATTGGCGGAAAAGTTGCGGGCAACGCCCAAAATTTCGGCAAACATCGATCGGCGGCAAGCCCTGCAGGGCGCGGATTTTGTCATAACGACAATACAGATCGGAGGCTATCGCCCGGCAACTGTCGCCGATTTCGCTATCCCCCAAAAATACGGATTGCGGCAGACCATTGGAGATACGCTGGGCATCGGTGGCATCATGCGCGGCTTGCGCACCATTCCGGTGCTGAATGCCATCGCTCGCGACATCGCCGACGTCTGTCCCAAGGCATTGTGGATGCAGTATGTGAACCCAATGGCAATGACCATGATCGCAATTCACCGTGAATTTCCCGGATTACGCGCGGTGGGATTGTGCCACTCGGTGCAGGGCACCGCTGAAATGCTCGCACAAGATGCCGGCGTGGATCTGGCTGACGTGGAATTTCACTGTGCCGGCATCAATCACGTCGCTTTTTACACGACTTTCGAGAAACGGCTGTCGGATGGTAGGCGTGAGGATTTGTATCCGCGCTTGCGTGCCCGGGGCGTGGAAATTCTTGCTGACCGCGCCACTGCTGCACGCCCGCCCGAAATTCATGGGCGGGTGCTGTCGGAAAAGGTACGTTATGAGGTCCTGCGGCTGCTTGGTTATTTTGTCACCGAAAGTTCCGAGCACTTCGCCGAATATGTGCCGTGGTTTATCAAAAAGTCTCGCCCCGACTTGCTGGAGAAATTTGACATCCCGCTGGATGAATATCCGGCGCGCTGTGAGGCAGCGGAACGATTGTGGCGTGAGTTTGAAAAAAATCCGCCGTCACCTTCTGATAGTCTTTCCAAGGAATACGCCGCACCGATAATGCAGGCGGCATTGGGCGGTCCGGCGGCGCGTTTCAACGGCAACGTGCCCAATGAAGGATGGATAACCAGCCTGCCCGAGGAGGCATGCGTTGAGGTGCCGTGCCATATGAATACGGACGGCATATGCCCGCAAAAGTGTGCGCCACTACCGCCGCAACTGGCGGCACTGATGCGTACCAATATCAATGTGCAGTTGCTGACGGCGGAGGCTGCCCTCACGGGTAAGCGCGAGCACATTTATCATGCTGCACTGCTGGATCCGCACACTGCCGCCGAACTCGCGCCCGATGAAATTTATAAAATGACTGATGAACTTATTGCCGCACACGGCGGCTTGCTGCCTCAGTTTAATTGATTGGCTGACCGTCCGCGCTAAATCGCGCGGCTATCCCCATCTTCGCCGAAGATATGTGCATCTTCAGGACGCAAGCGTAGCGGCAATTCCTTAAAATCCCCCCAGCCACGTGCCTCCACCAACACCGTTTCACCGCTCGGCGTTAGGCAGTGATAAAAGGTCTCGCCTCCCAAATGTTCGCTGGCGTCCACTATTAGCGAAAAACATGCCTCGCCTTCGGTCGATGCGGAGTCGGCCGCATAAAGCATATCCGGGCGCACGCCCACGGTTACCCTTTCGCCATCTTCAATACGCCACTGTTGCGGAGAAAGAATCATCTCGGCGTTTCCTGCGGAAGAAAGACAAAGTGCGATTTTGCCGTCCGTTTTTCTGGCTTGCGCCGACAAAAAATTCATCTTGGGCGAGCCAATAAAACCGGCAACAAACAGGTTGCGGGGGCTGCGATAAATGTCCATGGGCGCACCGACTTGCTCTATGCGCCCGCCGTTAAGCACCACAATGCGGTCGGCCAGCGTCATCGCTTCCACCTGGTCATGCGTGACATAAATCATGGTCGCGCCCAGACGACGGTGTAACTGGCGCAGTTCGATGCGCATCTGTGCGCGTAGTTCAGCGTCAAGATTGGACAGCGGCTCATCCAGCAGAAACACTGCCGGCTCACGCACAATGGCGCGCCCGATGGCGGTGCGCTGCCGCTGGCCACCCGACAATGCGCGGGGCTTGCGCTCCAACAGCGGGGTCAAATGGAGGGCTGTGGCTGCGGTCTCCACGCGCCGCGCAATTTCATCTTTGGGAATCTTGGAGGTCATGCGCAAGCCAAAAGAAATATTGTCGCGCACCGTCATATGCGGATATAGGGCGTAGGATTGAAACACCATCGCGGTCCCGCGGTCGCCCGGAAGGACGTCGTTTACACGCTGCCCGCCGATGTAAATATCACCGCCGCTGGCTTCTTCCAGGCCGGCGATAAGCCGCAGCAAGGTGGACTTACCACAACCCGAAGGCCCGACAAAAACAACAAATTCGCCGTTGGCGATCTCGAGGTCAGCGCCATGAATAACGGCAGTGTCACCGAAATGCTTACTTATTCCCTGTAATAAAAGAGACGCCATAATTATTAGCCCTTAGTTGCGCCCATGGTGAGGCCGGATATAAAGTGCTTCTGAAGCATGAAAAACAACACCACCGGCGGCAAGGCGGCGATGATCGAGCCGGCCGACAGCAAATGCCATTGCGCCCGATAAGTGCCCTTGAGTGCTTGCAGGCCGACGGTAATGGGACGCGAGGCATCATTCGGAGCCAGAATCAGTCCCCAGAAAAAGTCATTCCAGATGAAAGTGAACGCCAGCACCGCTAACGCCGCCAGTGCCGGCAAGATGAGCGGCATCACAATGTAGCAATAGATGCGCCATTCGGCGATGCCCTCAGCGCGTGCCGCTTCGAACAATTCGCGAGGCAATTCGCGAATGAAGCCGCGCAGGAAAAATGTACAAAAGCCGGTTTGAAACGCTATGTGAAAAAGTGCCAGCCCGGTGCGGGTGTCATACAATCCCATCTGCAGCGAGAAATCACGCACTGGGATCATGAGAATCTGAAACGGAATGAAATTGCCGGCAATGAACATGGCGTAGACCGCGAAATTGGCGCGAAAACGAAAGGCGGCCAAGGCGTAGCCGGCCATGGAACTGAACAGCAGTGCGAAAAACACCGCCGGCAGCGTGATAAGCACGCTGTTGATAAAATAGCCCAGCAGATTTGCCTCCACAAAAATGGAGCGGTAATTCTCTATAATCGCGGTTTCTTCCGGCCAGCCCCAGTAGTTGGCGGCGGCGATGTCGGCAGCGGTGCGTGCCGACGTGAGCAGTATCGCGCCCAGCGGCAGAAGCCACAAAGCAAGCGCCAGCCACAACAGCCCGTGGTAAGCGAAACGGGGGACTGGGTGTTTGGACAACGGCGCCGGAAACATCAATGCTCCCGTTTGGCTAAGCGCCATAAAAACCACGCGATATACACATCCATCACAATAAACAGCAACACCGCGATGGCTGCGCCGTAGCCCATACGGTAGGAAAACAGTGCCTGCTCATACATCTCCCACGCCAGTACGGTGGACACCCCATAGGGGCCGCCTTCGGTCATGATGGCGATAAGGTCGAAACTGCGCAGCGCACCCACCACGGTGACCACAACAACAATAAAAGTGGCGGGGCGCAGCTGCGGCAGAATGACATGGCGCAGCATGCGCCAGCCGCGGGCGCCGTCAATGCGTGCCGCCTCAGCCACTTCGCGGTCTATGCCCGCCAGTCCCGCCAGATAAATAAGCATGCAATACGCTATCTGCGGCCATAGGCCAGCGGCGATGACGCTGAAAGTGACGGTATCCTCATCCGTGAGAAATGATACCGGGGACGCCCCCAAAAATTGCAACAGTGCGTTTAGCGAGCCGTAGGACGGGTCATAAAACCAGCGAAACACCAGCCCCACCACCACCAGATTGATGACAAAGGGGAAGAAGAACAGCGACTTGGCAAGCCGCACGCCACGCACTTGCTGGTTCAAAAACAACGCCAGCGCCAACCCCAGCGGCGGCGCTAACAGATAACACACCAGCCACCAGATATTGTTGACAACAGCGATGCCGATCTGCTCATCTTCGAGCATCTCAGCATAATTCGCCAGCCCGACCCATTCTTTCTCACCCAGTCCGTCCCAGGAATAAAAACTCAGCCAGATGCTTTGGACAATCGGCCATGCCACATAGCCAGCGAACAAAATAAGTGCCGGTGCCATGAAAACCCATGGCGCATAAGTCCGGGGTGCAGACATGGCATCCGGCACAAATAGCGGTTAATTTTTATAGATGCGCTGGCGTGCCTTTTCCAGCCGGTCACGAATGGCGTCCAGTCGGTCGGGGTTAACCATAAACTCTTGGAATCCTTCCATGCCGGTCTTAGCCATTTTCGGGTCAGTGTCGCGGTCGTAGAACTGCGCCAGCCCCGCGGCATTGGCAAGCACCTGCTGCCCCTCCCGCAAAATGCGATCCTGCGGTGCGGGCGAGTACTTGTTGGGTGGCAAAGTGCCGGCGGCAGCGGGAATCAACGCGTTATTTTCGGGACGCGCAGCAAAGGCAAGAAAACGCATGGCGTCCACCTTATTTTTGGCGCCTGAGGGTATATGCCAAGTGTCCAGCGGTGCGTCTTCATAAAACGGCATGTCCGCTTTGATGCGTGGAAACTGCACATACTCCATTTTGTCGGCGACACCGGCTTCGCTCAGGTTGCCCATGACAAAGTTGCCGATGAGCATCATAGCCGCTGAACCTTCAATAATCGGGGCGGTGCCTTCAACCCAGTCGTAGGTGGCATGATTTTCCAAGAAGCAGTCATTGTCCACCAGTTCACGCCAGTGAGAGAACACATCATCCAATTTAGAATCGGTATAAGGCACCTCACCGGCGGCGAGTTTGAGATGGTAGTCGCGGCCATTGATGCGCAGGTTGAGATAGTCAAACCAGCCCGCTGCGGTCCACAGAAATTTGGTGCCGATGGCGATCGGGGTTACGCTGGCAGCGCGCAATGTTTTGCACGCAGCGATCAGGTCATTCCATGACTTCGGTTCGGACACGCCATGCTCTGCCATCACATCGCGGCGGTAGTAAATTCCCCATTGATAGTAAGAATAGGGGACTCCGTAGACTTTGCCGTCACCACCCCGCACCAGACCATCTGAAGAGGCCATGGCATCATTGAGATTTTCACTTTCCCACAGCTCAGTAAGGTCAGCAAACAGCCCAGGATCGGAAAAAATACGCATCCGCGCGCCGGCGTACCAGGTGGTTAAATCAGGCGGGTTGGCTTGCAAAAAATTGCGGATGGCCGTTTTGTGGTCTTCCCGTCCATTGATCGTCAAGCCTACTTCGACATCGGGATTTGCTTTTTCAAAGCGGGCAATGAGCTCGCGCAGTGCCTCCGGTTGTCCGGGGTCAGAAATGTCAGTAATGATCGACAATTTTCCAGCCGCCGCCGTAGGCGATAGCAATAACGCACCCGCCAGCAAGCAGGCAAAAAATGATTTTGTGATTTTCATTGTTTCTCCTTCATTAAATTAAATATAGACCTTTTCAGGCTAATTTTTATAATAGCACATATTTAACTATAAACAACAAACTATTAAGCATCGAGTTTTTTCGCTGAATCTTCTGAATAGTCATATGACAAGTTCCTTTCTTTGTGGAAATCTCCGCCATTTGAGCATGCCATTATTCCCATGTATGACATAACCTCCGCACTTGGCGACAAAGGGGCAAAACAGTGATTCTGCTGTCTTGGCAAAATTTACACATGATAGAATGCCGCCATGACAAGCACCAGAGATGACACTGGCACACAGGCGTTCTATCCTGGCATTTGCTGGTATCCGGAACAGTGGCCAGAAAGCCGGTGGCGGCAAGACGCCGAGCGCATGCGAGACCTCGGCATCCGCATGGTGCGGCTGGGTGAATTTTCCTGGTCACGCTTGCAGCCCACACCTGATATTTGGTGCACCGATTGGCTGCGGCGGGCCTTGGACTTATTACACGAATGCGGATTACGCGCCGTTATTGGCACACCTTCGGCAACTCCCCCACGCTGGCTGTTGGATAAGTTTCCAAACATGCTGCGGGTGGATGAATCCGGACACGCTGATTCTTTTGGCTCACGCCGATTTGCATGTCTCGCACATGCTGGTTATGTGCGCGCGTGCGTTGTGATGGCTCGCAAACTGGCGCAGACTTTTGGCGAACACCCGGCAGTTTGCGGCTGGCAGATAGACAATGAATATGGCTGTCATGACACCGCCTTTTCTTATTCCGCCGCCGCCGCTTCATTGTTTCGCCGCTGGCTGCACCAGCGCTACGGTAACATCACTGCTCTCAATCAGGCATGGGGCAATGCCTTTTGGTCAATGGAATACGGCGAGTTCTCGCAAATTAATCCGCCTCTGCCTACCCCGGCGGGGCACAATCCCGCATTACTCATCGATTTTCGCCGCTTTTGGACGGAGCGCATTACCGCGTTCAACCGTCGGCAGGTGAACGCCGTCCGCCGCCATTCACCAAGGCGCGATATACTGCATGACTTTATGGGATTTTTCACCGATTTCGATCATTTTGCGGTCGCTGCCGAGCTGGATGCCGCCGCCTGGAATTCGTACCCGCTTGGATTTTTGGCGCGCTTCGGTGGAAAGACAGAGCGTTTGCAATACATGCGCACTGGGCACCCCGACTATGCAGCGTTTCACCATGAGCTATACCGTGCCTGCGGGCGCGGGCGTTTTTGGGTGATGGAGCAGCAGCCAGGTCCGGTTAACTGGGCGCCTTACAATCCAATCCCCGCGCCGGGTATGGTGCGGCTTTGGATGTTAGAGGCTTTCGCGCACGGTGCGGAAGTGGTGTCATATTTTCGCTGGCGGCAGGCGGCGAGTGGACAGGAGCAGATGCACGCCGGCTTGTTTTCACCCGATGATTCTCCGGCTCCTGCGGCCATGGAGGTCGCGCAGGCGGCGCGCGAAATATCGCAACTGTCGCCGGCTGCCTTGGTGCCGCCCGATGCCGAAGTGGCGTTGGTGTTTGATTATGAAAGCATCTGGATGGCGGATATTATGCCGCACGGGGACATGCCGCCATTGGCGGTGATGCTGGATTTTTATTCTGCGCTAAGACGAGCCGGGGTGGAGGTGGACATGGTGCCGCCCAATGCCAATTTTGACGGATATAAGATGGTGGTTGCGCCGCTGTTGTGTGCACCGCCGGAGGATTTTGCATGCCGCCTGCGCGCCGCCGGCTGCACTGCATTGTTTGGCCCGCGGGCGGGCTCAAAAACTTCGCTTTTTGCCGTGCCGCCAGGGTTGCCGCCCAGCAATTTGCGCGAATTGCTGGGGCTGACCGTGTTGCGTGTTGACTCACTGCCGCCGGAAATTCCCGTGCCAGTACACTGGCGCGGCGGTGCATCTGAGCATGAAGAGTCACATACTGCGATGCGCTGGCGCGAAATGGTACACCCGCACAGCGCGCAGACGCTGGCAACTTTTGAGGAAGATGGGCATGGCGCAGTCTTTGCCCATAATGACTGTTTTTACTTAGCGTGCCGTCCCGGTGCGGCACTGCTGGACGCCGTTGTTGCCGCCGCGCTGCGTCATGCCGGGGTGGAAGCATTACCGCCACCGCCAGATATGCGTGCTAAGCGGCGCGGTGATCTGGTGTGGCTCTTCAATTACGGTAAGCAGCCGGCCAAGCCACATTTGCTTGGTGAAGTTGTCATCGGCGAATCCGGCGACATTCCGCCGGGTGGAGTCGCCGCCTTGCGCGTGGAGTAAAAAATGCCTCTGCAAATTCCCCATAGACGGCAGAACGCGTTGACCGGCGAATGGGTGCTGGTGTCGCCGCAAAGAAATCGGCGCCCGTGGCATGGCAAAACTGAGGCGCTGCTGGAAAATTTGAAGCGGCACGATCCCGCCTGCCACTTGTGTCCGGGTAATTTGCGGGCAAGCGGCGAAATCAACCCGCAGTATGACGGTGTATTTGTATTTGATAATGACTTTCCATCGATGTCTCATAACATGCCCGCCGGAGTTATTCCTGAATTGTCCGCGTTGGAAGCCAAATTTTGCAAAACGCAGCTGGTGCGCGGTATATGCCGCGTCATCTGTTTTTCGCCGCGGCATGACCTGACTTTGTCGCAGCTGTCCGCCGACGAAGTGCGCAATGTGGTGGCGCAATGGCGGCAACAGTTTATGGAATTGATTCGCCAACATCGCTGGGTGCAAATTTTTGAAAACAAGGGCGAAATGATGGGTTGCTCCAATCCGCATCCGCATGGACAGATTTGGGCGGGTGACTTTTTGCCCAATGACGTTCGCCGCGAGGATGAGCGGCAGCGCGCTTATTTCACGTCGCACGGCGCGCCCTTGCTCGCGGATTATCTGAGGTTTGAGGAATGCGCACGCGAAAGAATCGTCGAGGAAAATGAGGATTGGGTGGTATTGACGCCTTATTGGGCGGTGTGGCCGTTTGAAACCATGCTGCTGCCCAAGGGCGAGGTGCGCGACTTTGCCGATGTGGATGATGACCGACTGGAGTCGCTTGCCGCGCTCCTAAAATCGCTGCTCATGCGATATGACCGTCTCTTTGATTGTCCGATGCCCTATTGTTTGGGCTGGCATTGTGCTCCGGCGCAAGCGGCGGCCAGGGATGTTTGGCGGTTGCACGCCCACTGCTACCCGCCACTGCTCCGCAGCGCGACGGTCAGAAAATTTATGGTGGGTTTTGAAATGCTGTGCGAGCCACAACGCGATATGCTTCCTGAGGACGCTGCGGCGCGTCTGCGCGAAATATGAATCCCCACGGGCAAAAGCCGGAGTCCGCCGCCGATATTTTTCTGCGGGTGTTTGGCGCGCCTCCCAAAGCCGTGGCGCACGCGCCGGGTCGCGTCAATCTCATCGGTGAACACACTGATTATAATGATGGCTTGGCGATGCCGATGGCATTGGAGCAAACCACAGCAACGGCCTTCGGTGCGCGCAATGACGGCATGGTGCACTGCTTGGCGGCGGACTTTGGCGGCGAGCAAGCACGCATAGACGCTAATGCAGCCATAAAACAATCAAAGGGCTGGCAGAAATATGTGCGTGGAGTTGTGCGTGAACTGCGCAAGTTTGCTGGGTGTGATTTGCGCGGGGGCAATCTGGTCATCAAAAGCGCGCTGCCGATAGGTGCGGGGTTGTCATCATCAGCGGCACTGGAGCTTTCGGTGCTGCGGGCCTTGTGCCGTCTGAACGGGATTCCCTGGCGTGTGATAAAAATGGCAAAATTGGCACAGACTGCCGAAAATATCCACGCTGGCGTGAATTGCGGGATTATGGACCAACTGTGTGCCGCTTGTGGTAAAAAACAGCATGCACTTTTGCTCGACTGCCGCACTCTCCGCCGCCGTCTTGTTCATCTGCCCCGAAAATGGCTTGTTGTTGTGATGGATACTGCAACCCGCCGCAGTTTGCGCTCATCCACCTATAACAAGCGGCGGGCGGAATGTATGCAGGCGGCAAAAACTCTGGGCGTGCGCGCCCTTCGTGACGCTTCCATGCGGTTGCTGGCTGATGCGGCACCGGCAATGGACACGGCGATTTACCACCGTGCCTTGCATGTGATTGGAGAAAACGCGCGGGTGCGTGCGGCACAAAAAGCCTTTGCTGACAAGGACGATGCGGCCGCCGCAGAACTGTTTGCGGAAAGCCACCGCAGTTTGCGCGATAACTTTGCGGTGGGCGGCGACGGTTTGGATGCGATGATGGCGGCGGCGGCCGCGCATCCGGCGTGCATTGGGGCGCGCCAAACCGGCGGTGGTTTTGCCGGCTGTGCTGTGGCACTGGTGCAGGCGGGCGGGGTGGAGGATTTTATCGCCGCCACAGCCCGCCGCTATCGCCGCCGCACCGGCCTTATTCCCGCCTTTTATAGGTCCCGCGGTGGCAATGGCGCATACATTGAAAAACTACCCTAAAATCTCATGCCGTCCAAGACTGACTAATGCTTTGTCATTCCTGTAAATATAAAGCCAACCCACAAACTTTAACCTAGCCTTATAAAGCGGGCTACGCATTCATCAGAAATTGTTGGCAACCGCTAAATGGCGTGATTTTACCGTAGCGATTAAAGCAGATGTTTTAAGGGTGTTGTCAGCTGCATGGAAAAGTCGCGCATAAAGGTGATTGCCTGGGGTAGCGGCAAGGATTGCTTTTGAAACCGAAAAATTGCGTTTATCCTGCCGCTTATATTTGCCGACACCGTCAAAGTAGGCGCTTGTGGCGGCACCCCCGGTTGATAATCGGATATGCCAGCATCAATCAGGTTATATAGTATCAAATCTGCCTGCTTGCAGTGCGCTATTGGTTCCGATTCTCCAACGCCAGATAAATCGCAGTTCGCAAAATATATTGCCGTTTTCCCCGGAACAACATATGCAATGACAACATCACTACCGATGGTTTTGCGCCAGGCGCGAGTGGCAAACGCCCGCAAAACAGTTTCATGCGATGTGTACTTTTCGGATTCTGTCGCCGCCCAGCGGACAAATGCCATAAAGTCATCAGATAACACTTCAAGCGAGATACATTCCGGAGCGATAGGTGATGCAACGGCAAATTTTTCTATGTCTGCCGCATGAAACGGCTCTTGCATATGGTTTGCACGCATGTCATTTAAATCCACGCCTAATTCCCGTGCTCGCTTGCGGGCTTTGGGGGATGACAAAATCCGTTCAGGCAGTGTGTTGACCTTGGTGTTTTTTGCATTTTCCAATGTTTGTTTAGGAGAGGCGGGGGGCTCGGCGACCTGCACTTTGGGCGATGGGGATGCAGAGGCGGAAGAAATCGCCGGCGCTTGGACATTTTTCTTGTGGTCGCCACCGTGGTCGTCAATGAGTGCGACTACATTACCCACCAAGGCAGCCTCACCTTCGGGACAGGCAATTTGGAGGAGATGACCGGTATATTCCGCCTCCACTTCCATCACGGCTTTATCGGTTTCCACTTCCATCAGCACGTCGCCGGCGTTAACAAAATCGCCCGGCTGTTTTCGCCATTTGACAATGACTCCCGATTTTTGGGCCATGCCCAGTTGCGGCATAATCACTTCATAAGTCATAAATTTGCCAGCGCATGTTTTGCTTTTTCGACTACGCGCTCGGCGGTCGGCACGGTTAAATCCTCCAACGCCGGCGAGAAAGGTATCGGCACATCCATCGCGCCCATCCGCATGACTGGCGCATCCAGCCAATAAAATGCCTTGTCAGCCACCCGCGCAGCAATTTCGGCGGTGATGCCGTAGCTTTGATGGCCTTCATCAATAATTATTATCCGTCCAGTTTTTTTGACCGAATTGATAATGGTATCTTCATCCAACGGCACCAATGTGCGCGGATCTATCACGTCGCAGGAGAAACCATCAGCTGCCAGCATGTTTGCGGCTTTTTTTGCCACCGCCACCATGGAACTTGTAGCGACAAAAGTGATGTCGCGCCCCGCCTGCAACACTTCCGCCTGTCCAAAAGGCAGCAAATATTCTTTTTCGGGCACCGGCGCTTTTTCTTGATACATGAGTTTGTCTTCGATGACAATAACCGGATTGTTATCGCGAATAGCAGTTTTCAAAAGACCTTTTGCCTCATATGCCGATGAAGGCAGCGCCACTTTTAGCCCGGGAATGTGGCACACCCAGGCATGCAATGATTGCGAATGTTGTGCCGCCGAACGTCTGGTGGCTCCCAGGTTGGTGCGCACCACCATGGGCACGTTGAGTTTGCCGCCGGACATATAATGAATTTTTGCCGCTTGATTGACAACCTGGTCCATAATAAGAGTTAGAAAATCTCCAAACATAATGTCGACAATAGGGCGCAAGCCGGTCATGGCGACACCAACCGCAAGGCCGGTAAAACCCGGTTCAGATATTGGCGTATCTAACACACGCTCTTGCCCAAACTCTTCTAACAAGCCAGATAATACTTTAAACGGGGTGCCGGCTTCTGCAACATCTTCGCCCAGCAGGATAATGTTGGCGTCTCGACGCATTTCCTCCGCAATAGCTTCATTGACCGCCTGTGCAAGTGATATTTCTCGCATTATGATGCTCCAGCGTAATTACTCAGCATAAACATGATAGTTTACTTCGGCTGCCGGAGGATATTCGGCGGATAACGCATATGCCACCGCGTTGCGCGCCTCTTCTTCTATGGCTTCCCGCCGCTGTGCAAGATGTTTTTGTGAAGTGATTTTTGTTTTGACAAGCCAAGCCCCAAAATTGACAATCGGGTCGCGATTTTGCCGCCATTCCTGTTCTTCTTCTTTACTGCGATAATATCCACGGTTAATGTCCCCTACATGATGCCCGTGATAACGGTATGTTAGCAGGTTGATAAAAAATGGCCCTTCGCCCGCCCGTAACCGCGTGGTCAATTTGTCCGCCAGTTGCGAAACTGCCAGCACATCCTGCCCGTCCACTTCAAATGATTCTATGCCAAATGCTTTTGCCCGGGCGATAAAGGATCCCGCCGCCATTTCATCAACGGGGGTATATTCGCCGTATTGATTGTTTTCGCAGGCATAAATAATCGGCAGATTCCACAGTGCAGCGATATTCATTACTTCGTAGAGAAGGCCTTGTCCAAACGCACCATCGCCAAAAAAACAAACTGTAACCGCTTTTGTTTTTAGGAATTTGGAACTAAACGCCGCCCCGGTTGCAATGCCCGCCGAACCTCCAACAATGGCATTTGCGCCCAAATTGCCATTTTGCTGGTCGGCGATGTGCATGGAACCGCCTTTGCCACGGCAGTAGCCCTCCGCCTTGCCCAGTAATTCACAGAACATTTCGCGATAGGAGGCGCCTTTTGCCAAACAATGACCGTGTCCGCGATGAGTGGAGGTGATGAAATCAGTGCTGCTAAGTGCCGCACAAATGCCAACCGCCACGGCCTCCTGGCCACTGGACATATGGGTGAGACCGGGCATTTTTCCTGACAAATACAGCTTGTTGGCATGTTCTTCAAATACTCGGATGCGCACCATCTGCTCGTACATATGCAGATAACGCCGGCCGGATTTGGTGTTGCGTGGCATGGTGATGACCCGCCCGGTCAATAAGGATTCGCAATTGGCAATTCTTCCGCCGGAAACTTAGTAATCACTTTGCATCCCTTGTCGGTAACAACAACTTCCTCTTCAATTCTTGCCGCCGAGACGCCGTCCTTGGCCGGGCAATAAGTTTCCAGCGCGAATACCATGCCGGTTTTGATTTCCATCGGCTGCTCCAATGACACCAAACGCGAAATAATGGGGCGTTCGTGCAAGGCTAAGCCGAGCCCGTGTCCGAATTGCAACCCAAAAGCGTCCATTTCAGAGGGAAACCCAAATTCTTCCGCACGCGGCCATATGGCCGCCACTTTGTCGGTGCTAACGCCGGGTTTGATGAGTGCAATGGCATCATCCAGCCATTGGCGGCATTGCTTGTAAGCGTCATGCTGGGCATCATTGGCCCGCCCAATATTAAAAGTGCGGTAATAACATGTGCGATAACCGACAAACGATTGCAATATGTCAAAAAACGCTTGGTCGCCCGGGCGGAGATAGCGATCCGTGAAGTTGTGCGGATGAGGCGAACAGCGCTCACCTGAAATGGCATTAATTGCCTCGACATCATCAGAGCCCATTTCATAAAGCATCTTATTTGCCTTGGCGACAATGTCATTTTCGCGGATGCCGGGCCGGAGCTCCTCAAACATCATATGATAGACACCATCGACCATCGCCGCCGCCTGATTGAGCAAGGTAATTTCGTCAATGTTTTTTATTTCACGGGCATCCAACATAACCTGTTGTCCGTCTTCCAGGCGCATGCCGGCTTCTTGCAGGGCAAACAGCATGGCGGCTTCGCCAACATCCACGCCAACGGGAGCATCGGCGACGCCAGCGGCGCGCAGCAAATCCATAATTTCTTCGGCATGGCGTTTCATTAGCCCCGCGGACGGTGGCACCGTGCCGCGCATGCCCAGCATCCCGGCACGGCAG
>JBPCWX010000271.1:0-14723 GCA_051009095.1 Gammaproteobacteria bacterium
TGTGGGATAGCGTGGATGCCAGCTATGAAGAACAACTCAATAATGAACGTTGGGCACAACGCACCGCCGGCCAAACCCAAGACCACCGCGAAGGCGTAAAAGCCTTTAATGAAAAACGCGATGCCGATTTTATCGGCAAATAATCCTTACGGCAAATTAAGCGAATCATATATAGGGTTTTAATTATGGCAAATGTCAGAACAAAGCAAAATCAGCGTAAGGGCTTGCCGAACAGCGACAATGGCTGGCCGATTGGGGCTGGCGACGTGAATTACCAAAATAGAGATGTGGTAATAAAGGTTCGTGCGGTCGCCAATAAGTGGCTTATGAATAATTTCGGGGCGCATCGTGAATATCTTTGTCACCAGCTACCGCAATATCGTGCTGGTGAATGGGTTGTGCCAATAACAACAAAAAACATAAATGGCAAAACAGGTGGCAAAATAATCTCCGTAGGTGTGCTTGCTATTGGTGATACGGGCGAGATTATCCGCGCCGATGATCCGAAAGCCATTATCAAAAACATTGATGATTTGCTTCTTAGTCGGGCATCAACTCATCCGTATGGGAAACGCATCTATGGTTCCAACTATCGATTCTCAAATGGTGATGGGATAAAAGCTGCTAAGCGATTATCTGACGGCGAAATTGATTTGCTACTAACAGACCCACCATATGGCATCAGTGCGCCTTATGGGTGTGAGAAACAAATACCACGCCGACTTCGTTCTGATGGTAGCGATTTTATTATGCCACGCGGCAATTTTGGCGAGTGGGATAAAAACATCGTGCCGAAAGAATGGTTGGATATTGTTCTTCCGAAAGTTTCGGGCTGGGTTGTAAGTTTTTGTGGTCACGCACAAATCGACACTTACCAAAAATCACTTCGAGAGCACAAATTTGTCGCTGTTGGCACGCTTGTTTGGCAAAAAACGAATCCTGTGCCGTTCAACTCCAAACATAAACCAGTGAATGCTTGGGAAGCCGTGATTGTCGGTAAGCGGCCCGGTGTAATTTTTCACGGCGACGGCGTAGTGCATAATGTCTTTAAGCATAAATCTCCATCGCCTCAAAAACGTATTCACCCGACACAAAAGCCGCTTGGCTTATTGCGTCAATTTGTTAATTTATTCAGTGTGGAAGGTAACACTGTTTTTGACCCCTTCGCGGGGAGTGGTAGTACAATTATTGCCGCAGCGCAAGCCAACCGCTACGGCATCGGATACGAAACCTCAAAAAATATATACCAAGCCGCTTGCGAGCGAATAAAAGGTGAGATTGATGCAAGTCTCGGATTATGAACAGCTCTTCACTGAAGGCTCAAAGACACAAGGTGTTTTTTCAATTCTCAAAGACCAGCAATGGCATTGTCGCGAATGTGAATATCGACATTTAAATATCACACAGATAGCGGGCGGGGCTGGAATTCAAGGTTTAGAGCGTGGCACTGCCTCTCGCCCTGGCATCGTTATTGAAAGTGACAATCATCTTTGTAGCAACTGCGAAAAGACCACGCGACAAGACAAGTGGAATGGTCAATTTGTATCAGCCACCCAATCGGTGGGAATGTCATCAGTTTTCGTTAAACGCGCTACCAATTTACTCGGTGGTCGTGACGTGATTGAAGGGACAGAGCGGCCAGTAAATCAATTGACACTTGACCATAAATTACCAATGCTACGATGGAGTGAAGAGTTGAAAAAATCGCAAACAGAATATGGCAATATGACGGATGATGATATTCGGAAAAACTTTCAATTACTGAAAAAATCTAATGGTAGCGTGAGCCATAATTCGCTTAAAAGCCGCGCTTGTGAAAGATGTTTCAAACAAGGTAAGCGAGGCAAGCCATTTAGTATCGCGTTTTATTATGAAGGCGATACTGAATGGCGCGGTAAAGATAAAACAGACCCGAATGGGTGTATTGGTTGTGGCTGGTTTGATTTTGCAAAATGGCGTAGCGCACTGAATAGCAAACTAGCTAAATTGGACAAGGAATAAATGGACAAGGAAACGTTACAATTACCCACAGTTATGTAATCCCCATTTTGTGGGGCGGTAAGGCTTTAGCGTTTTTCTTCGGGTTGGCTCTTGATTCAATTTTAGTAAGCTAAGTCGAGAACCTTTAGAGGGAATCCCCTAGTTTCAGTTTTTCCACCTTTTACAAACCACTCACATACGGCTATTCCATCGTCACGCACTTCACCAACAGTCATCATTGGACCACCAGATTTGAGTTGAACGACATCGCCTACTTTAATGTTATCTGCCATCTTTCTGTTTCCTATTCTCAAAATTAAATGGGCATACACTTTATTTTGATTCGCAGACTGCTGGCAACATATTTTACTAAAAAATAAATCAATCTTCCAGTTTGCCCAAATCGCGCACTGCGCCGCGGGCTGCGCTGGTGGCGAAAGCGGCATAGGCTTTGAGGGCGCGTGATACGGCTCGCGTGCGTTTTTCTTTGGGTTGCCACGCTTGCTTGCCTTTTTTCTCCATAGCCGCTCGCCGCTTTTTGAGTTCCGCCTCATCCACCGCCAGATGAATCCGCCGCGCTTTGATGTCAATTTCAATCATATCGCCATCTTGCACCAGCCCCAACATGCCGCCTTCGGCGGCCTCTGGTGATACATGGCCAATAGAAAGCCCCGATGTGCCGCCAGAAAATCGGCCATCGGTGATAAGCGCGCAATCCTTATCTAATTTCAGGCTTTTCAGATAGCTGGTTGGATACAGCATTTCTTGCATGCCCGGCCCGCCACGCGGGCCTTCATAGCGGATAATCACCGCTTCGCCCGCTTGCACTTTGCCTTTCGAAATGCCTTCTACGGCAGAATCTTGGCTTTCAAACACCCGCGCCGCACCGCCAAAAATCAGCAATTCATCGGCCACTGCCGCCGTTTTTACAATACAGCCATCTTCGGCCAAATTGCCATATAGCACCGCCAAGCCGCCATCTTTGCTATAGGCGTGGTCGGCTGAGCGAATAATCCCGCCCGCCCTATCAACATCCAAATCATCAAAGCGGCGATTTTGGCTAAACGCCTCTTTGGTGGCCACACCGCCCGGCGCGGCGCGATAAAATGCATTAACATCGTCTTGCACCGCGCCAGCAATATCATAAGTTTCAATCGCCGTGCCAATGGTTGGGCTATGCACCGTCGGGTTATCCTCATGGATAAGCCCAGCACGTGCCAGCTCGCCCAAAATTGACATCATGCCGCCTGCGCGATGCACATCTTCCATATGCACATTGGGCACAGCTGGCGAAACTTTGCACAAACACGGCACCTGCCGCGATAGCCTGTCAATATCGGCCATGCTGAAATCCACTTCGCCCTCATAGGCCGCCGCCAGCAAATGCAGCACCGTATTGGTTGAGCCGCCCATCGCAATATCCAAAGTCATGGCATTTTCAAAGCCCTTAAAGCTGGCGATAGAGCGCGGCAAAGCGGCCGCATCATCGCCATCATACCAGCGCCGACACAAATCCATCACGCAGCTACCCGCTTTGCGAAACAGGGTTTCGCGGTCGGCATGGGTGGCCAACAATGAGCCATTGCCCGGCAAAGCCAGTCCAATCGCCTCGGTTAAGCAATTCATTGAATTGGCGGTGAACATGCCTGAGCAAGAGCCACAAGTCGGGCAAGCCGAACGTTCAATCGCGCCCACTTCTTCATCGGAAAAACTATCATCAGCCGCCGCCACCATCGCATCTACCAAATCAATTTTGCGGGTTTTGCCGTCTTGCCATTGCACTTTGCCGGCCTCCATCGGGCCGCCTGACACAAACACTGCTGGCACATTGAGGCGCAGGGCGGCCATCAACATACCGGGCGTGATTTTGTCGCAATTTGAGATGCACACCATCGCATCGGCGCAATGGGCGTTGACCATATATTCCACACTATCGGCAATCACCTCCCGCGAGGGCAGGCTGTATAGCATGCCATCATGCCCCATCGCGATGCCATCATCTACGGCAATGGTGTTAAATTCTTTGGCCACACCGCCCGATTTGGCAATCTCATCAGCCACCAGCTTGCCCAAATCGCGCAAATGCACATGGCCCGGCACAAATTCAACAAAACTATTCACCACAGCCACAATCGGCTTGCCAAAATCAGCATCGCCCATGCCTGTTGCGCGCCACAAGCCACGCGCCCCCGCCATATTGCGGCCATGTGTTGAGGTTTTTGAACGTAATGTTGGCATTATTGCTCCCTATTCTAGTTCCAATTTTTCTTTAATAATTTTATTAACCAGCTGCGGATTGGCCTTGCCACCAGAGGCTTGCATAACTTGGCCAACAAACCAACCCGCCAATTTGGGTTTTGCTTTGGCCTGTGCCACTTTGTCGGGGTTGGCGACTATCACCTCTTCTACCAGTTTTTCCAACGCCCCGCTATCGCTCACCTGCACCAGCCCTTTTTCTTCAACAATTTGCGCCGGGTCTTGGCCACGATATGCCGCATCTTCAAACATCAATTCAAACACATCTTTAGCAATGCGTCCAGAAATTGTGCCATCACCCTGCAAATCTACCAGACGGCCAATCTGCGCGGGTGTAATCGGGCTTTGGGCAATGCTCAAATTGGCCTTATTGAGGCCGCCAAACAAACTGCCAATCACCATATTGGCCACCGCTTTGGCATCGCGCCCTGTTGCGGCTTCCTCAAAAAATGCGGCATTTTCCGCCTCCGACACCAGCACCCCCGCATCATAGGGCGATAAAGCATAATCTGCAACAAAACGCGCCTTTTTTTCGTCAGGCAATTCGGGCAAGCTGGCGGCAATCGTGTCAATAAATTCTTGGCTAAAAATAAGCGGCAATAAATCGGGGTCGGGGAAATAGCGATAATCATGCGCCTCTTCTTTGGAGCGCATGGCGCGGGTTTCGCCATTTTTGGGGTCAAACAGCCGCGTTTCTTGCTTGACTGTGCCGCCATCTTCCAACAACGCGATTTGGCGACGCGCTTCATGTTCAATGGCTTGGCCAATAAAGCGGATAGAATTGACATTTTTAATCTCACAACGTGTGCCGAGTTCGCCATCAGGTTGGCGCACCGACACATTCACATCGGCGCGCAAACTGCCCTGCTCCATATTGCCATCGCAGGTGCCAAGATAGCGCATAATGGCGCGCAATTTTTTCACATAGGCTTGCGCCTGTGCCGCCGAGCGCATATCGGGTTTCGAAACAATCTCCATCAAAGCCACGCCCGAGCGATTGAGATCAACAAAGCTAAAATTCGGGTGCTGGTCGTGCAAAGATTTGCCCGCATCTTGCTCTAAATGCAATCGCTCAATGCCCACTTGCTTTACCACCCCATCATCAAGGTCAATCTCCACCACGCCCTCGCCCACAATCGGCTGTTGAAATTGCGAAATCTGATAGCCCTGCGGCAAATCGGGGTAAAAATAATTTTTGCGGTCAAACACCGAATGGCGGTTAATCTGCGCTTTCAGCCCCAGCCCTGTGCGCACGGCTTGTTCTACGCATTTCATATTGATAGTTGGCAGCATGCCCGGCATGGCGGCATCCACCAGCGACACTTGCGCGTTAGGCGGTGCGCCAAATTCGGTGGCCGCGCCCGAAAATAATTTGGCATCGGACACCACTTGCGCGTGGACTTCTAGCCCTATCACCACTTCCCAATCGCCTGTTGCACCAGCAATTAAATTATTATCGCTCATTTCACCCACCAATCATCGGGGCGCGCAGTAAAAGCCGCCGCCTGTTCCAACATTTGTGCGGCACGCAACAAAACCTCTTCACCAAAGGTTTGGCCGATAAGCTGCAGGCCAAGCGGTAGCCCCGCACTATCCAACCCGGCAGGAACAGAAATCGCCGGCAACCCCGCCAAATTGGCCGTCACTGTGAACACATCATTGAGATACATATCCAACGGATTATCAATTTTTCCGCCAATGGCAAAGGCCGCCGATGGCGCAGTCGGGGTCAACAGCAGGTCGCATTTTTTATAGGCTTGCACAAAATCTTCGGCAATCAAGCGGCGCACTTTCATTGCCTGCACATAATACGCATCATAATACCCCGCCGACAGCACATAAGTGCCAATCATAATGCGCCGCGTGACTTCCTCGCCAAAGCCCGCCGCCCGCGTTTTGGCATACATATCATCAACATCTTCTCCGCTTTGGCGCACCCCATAGCGCACCCCATCATAGCGCGCCAAATTGGACGAGGCTTCGGCAGGCGCGATAATATAATAAGCGGGCAAAGCATATTGGGTATGCGGCAGGCTGACATCAATAATTTCCGCCCCCGCATCACGCATCCAATCAATCCCCTGTTGCCATAATTTTTCAATTTCTGGCGGCATATCGGCCACCCGATATTGCTTTGGAATACCCAGCTTGAGGCCGCGAATATCACCGCTCAGGGCGGCCTCATAATCGGGGGTTGGGCGGTTAATGCTGGTTGCATCTTTTGCGTCATAGCCCGCCATTGAGCCCAGCATAATGGCGGCATCTTGCACGGTGCGCGTGATTGGCCCCGCTTGGTCTAGCGATGAGGCAAAAGCCACAATGCCCCAGCGCGAGCAAAGCCCATAGGTGGGTTTAAGCCCCACCGTGCCAGTGAAGCTGGCGGGCTGGCGGATTGAGCCTCCGGTGTCGGTGGCGGTTGCCGCCAATGCCAGCCGCGCCGCCACTGCCGCCGATGAGCCACCTGACGAGCCGCCCGCCACCAGTGCCGTATCGCCATCGCGATAGGGATTAAGCGTCGCACCAAAGCGCGAGGCTTCGGTTGATGAGCCCATGGCAAATTCATCATTATTCAGCTTGCCCAACAGCACCGCGCCATCGTGCCATAAATTGCTGGTAACCGTGCTTTCATAAGGCGGCACAAAATCGCCCAAAATTTGCGAGCAAGCAGTGGTGCGCACTGCGCGTGTGCAGAATAAATCTTTGATGCCAAGCGGCAAGCCTTCCAAAGCCCGCGCATCCCCTGCCGCTAGTTTTTTGTCGCTCTGTGCGGCCATATCCAGTGCGCGCTCTGGCGTGGCCAACACATAGGCATTCAGCTGGTCGGCATTATCCATGCGCTGCAGGTGGGCTTGCGTCAATTCACTTGCCGAAAAATCCTTATTGCGCAAGCCATCACGCGCATCGGCTAATGTTAAATCAACAAGCTCACGCATCAATCTAGCACTTTCGGCACAGCAAAATAATCATCATCGCGGGCGGGCGCATTGGCCAAAACATCTTGCGGATAGCCGCCATCGGTAACACCATCTTGGCGGCCAATCGTATCAGTAGGCGGTGTCGCCACCGCGCCAGTTAGCGGCGCAACGCCCTGCGTATCCACCTCATTTAGCTGTTCTACAAAGCCCAAAATCGCGCTCAACTCTTTGGCCAAAGCGGGCAATGCGCTGTCGCTCACGCCAATCCGCGCCAAATTGGCAATGCGCCGCACCATTTTTTCATCTACTGACATCTGCTTCCTTTTATAAAAAGATACACATAGCGCAAAAAATAGAAAATGGGAAAAAATAAAAAAGCGAAAGCGGAAGGCGCACGAAGCGCGGAAGGCGCAAGCTTATGCTACATCGGTAAGGTTTATTGTTATATCAATTTATTGATTATAATATATCAACCCCAAGCCCATCAGCAGTTGTGAATTGGAGCAAATCATCATTTGCATCACTATCGCCAAATAAATATCTAAGCCCATCCAATGATACAACACCACTCTTAGAATAATCATCACCGCCAGTAACTTTATCCCAATTCTCTTGCTTCTCAAGCCAGATGGTTGTTTCCTTATCAAAATAGATATTGACCGTGCTACCCGCATAATCAGCATACGAACCCGTCAAGCCACTCACAAAACCATAAGCTGAAAAGCTAAAACTGATGCCCCACCGACCGCCAGCATCAACCCCAGCTTCTGTCAGACCATTTGCCTCCGAATCGAAAAAATCCCAATCATTAAGGATAATTGACATATTAACGCCCGCATCAGTAGAAGATTTAGCATCAGAAACGCCCCAAAGCTTGCTGGTGAATTTTTGCGCAAGAATATCCTCAGTAATATCTGATTTATCAGCCACAGCATCATTATTTTCAATATAATATGCCCCGCCCATATCAGCCAAAATAAGCTTATCAACACCACGGCTAAATCCAGTTATTGTATCCGCACCATCGGCTGGCTGAATGGCACTATCGCCATAAAGTTTAGAATCACTCTCAATATCGTCACGAGTGAGCGATTTATACCGATAAATAATCGTCTCTGCATGGGTTGCGCCATTGCCATCACTATCAACAGATAATGTGATGGTGTCTTTGCCAAACCCACCAATGATAACATCATCGCCACCGCCTGTTGTGATGGTGTCATGGCCGTTGCCGCCCTGTATCAATTCAGCTGCGCTGGTGCCGGCAATAGTATCATCGCCCTTAGTGCCGCTAAGCAATGTGTAGGACGCAGGATTGATGAGAAACGCAGTCTCTGGCGCATCATCAACAACTTGCGGCGTGGGTTCGGTAGTCGTGACAACATCTGGTGTGCCAACTTCAACGCCAAGCCAATCGTCAAGTGCGAACTGAAGCAAATCATCATTTTCATCAGTATCGCCAAATAAATATCTAAGTCCTTCCAATGATTCTACCATATCCCTAGAGTGATTGGTACCACCGCCTGTAACTTTTTCCCAATTTTCATGCTTTCCAAGCCAGATAGTCGTTTCCCTATCAAAATAAATCTCTGTATAACCAAACGTAAGGTCAGCACCCGTACCCGTTAAACCATTCACATATCCCGGCCCAGAAAAGGCAAGTTCGATTCCCAAGCGAAACCCAGCATCAAGTGCATCAGTACTCAGCCCATCGGCACCCCAATCTGTATCCCAATCCAGACCCCACCAATCATTAAGGGTAATTCCTATTTGAATGTCCGCATACCTTCTAATGTAAGAATCATTGGCACCCAAAATGTGGCTTACAAATTCTTGAGCAATAACATCCTCAGTAATATCTGATTTATCAGCCACAGCATCAAGGCTTTCAATGTACCACGCCTCGCCGACATCAGCCAGAATAAGCTTATCAACACCACGGCTAAACCCAGTTATTACATCCCCACCATCCGTTTCCATAATACTGCCAGGTGAGTAATGCCAGCCGGGATAACTCTGAAGCTCATCAAATGTGGGCGTCATATACCGATAAACGATGGTCTCGGCATGTTCCGCGCCATTGCCATCATCATCAACAGATAATATGATGGTGTCGCTACCAAAACCGCCAATGACAACATCATCGCCACCACCAGTGGTGATGGTGTCGCCATAATGGCCGCCCTGTATCAACTCAGTCGCACTGGTGCCGGCAATAGTATCACTGCCCTTAGTGCCGCTAAGCAATGTGTAAGACGCAGGATTGATGAGAAACGCAATCTCTGGCTCGGCAACAACAACTTGTGGCGCGGCTTCCGCTTCCGCTTCGGGGTGGGTGATTGTTGTTTGCTCTTCTACTACCTCAAAACTCTGTTCAACCGATTCGGCTTGTATAACTGGTTCAGCCTCTGGCTCGGCAACAACAACTTGTGGCGTGGGTTCCGCTTCGGGTTCAGGTTCAGGTTCAGCTTCTGGCTCTTCAACACTGGGCGGTGCGGGTGCGGTTTCTGGTTCTGGCTCGGCAACAGCTGGCGGCGCAGGCGGGGTTTCCACAGTCGCAACACCCGCGCCAGTCCCTACACCAGTTCCAGTTCCAGTTTCTACACCAGTCGGAGCAACATCTCGGCTGGCAAGCAGAATATCATCACCATCAGCCACCACTTGATAGATTCGAATCTCAAATTCATCCGAAAGTACTGCCAGCGCATCAGCCGTTGGGGTAACGGTGATAGGTAAGGCGGTGCTACCAAAAGCTATAAGCGTTCCAGTTAAGCTAGGAAAATCAGCGACCACCGCCACCGCGCCCTTCGGCACAATCGCCCAGCGAATGGTCACATCCGACACCAAAGCCACTTCGGGCGTAAGCGTGAACTTATACGTTCCACCCCTAGAAAATGCAACAAATGCACCAATATCAAATTGTATCGTCATTATCCTTCTCCATATCCCAAGGAAGGAATCCAATTTTATTATTTATTTTGTAAGATTCGCCCCTCGTCTGTTAAATGTATCATAACAAAATGCGGTTTGCAAGCTCGCGACTTACACCACATCTACTATTACTTCAACAGCAATCGTATCTTCATAATAGGGCTCATAGGTGGTCAGTTCACAATCCTTATGCGTTACTTCACCCAGCGCATAATAATCATCACCATCTGGCAACATGGCCACCAGTTGCACCGTATAAGTGCCATTATTATCGGCATCATCAACAATAATATAAGAATCAACCTCAACATTTAGCCCTGGATGGGCCTCAAAACCGAATGTCGTGCCATTCGCTTTGATAATTTCTCCTGCCGTGACACTCACCAGACCATCTGCTTTGCTCAATTCACCGCCGCTATATTTGAAATAGCGCGTATCAGCATCGCTTGAGGAACCACTGGCATTATAATTTCCATCGGTAACACGCACCGTCACATCATAATGATTGTTGAGACCATCGTCCTTTGGATTTTCAAAATCAGGTTTTCCAAGAAAAGCAAGTTCACCAGAATCACTAATATCAAACAAAGACGCATCATCCCCTGATAAGCTAAATGCCAAAATATCGCCAGCATCAGCATCCATAGCGTCAATGGTTGTAACCTCGGTCTGGCCATCATCCACATTAACCTTCAACTTATTGCTGCCAGTTGTGGTCTCGGTGGTTATGGTGGGAGCCTGATTAGCATTAACGACATCAATCGTTACGTTCTTTGTTGCTTGTTGGGTGCCATATGTCGCAACAATAGTGAATTCATATTCGGCACCCGCATGGACATGCGTGGTTGGCGTGGCTGACGTTTTGAAAGTAACCGCACCGTCCTCATCAATCTCAAATAATGCCGCATCACCACCAACTAAAGACCAAGCAATTTCCAACGGGTTTTTGTTGGCGATGTTGGTGGCGGTATAAATAGCCCCCATATCAGAAAAACCTGTACTCTCCTGCAAAAAAATTATTTTTTCCGCATTAGAAGTAATATGCAACAAGCCAACATTATAAGGATTGGCCAATTCTCCGCCATTCCCTCTTGGCCCAAGTGCTGTCAAAAATTCTGACCAGTCCAGCACCACATCATCGCCAATTTGATATTGCCAGCTTGCTGGTTTAGTCCACGTAACAATGGCCTTCGGAGAAGAATAATCCGTCCCTAAACGCAATTCACCATCACCAGCACCAAAGCCAATTTTGGTGGCAGAAATAATCTGCACACCATAATCCAATTTAATAATGTTAGTGCCTAAAGGGTCAGTTAACTCAACATCGTCACTTTGATAGCGCGTAATGATATAAATATCATCGCCAGCACGACCTTTTGCAATAAGCTCACCATCATTGCCAAAAGCAAATACTTCATCGGCACCAGAACCCGAAAGCAGAGACCCAAAATAATTGCCCTCCGCTGCGCTATCACTGGCGGCTAAAGAAGCAACCCGATAAGGTTTTGATAACGCTCCACCATCGCCAGATAATCCAAGTTTTTCCAAAAATTTAGTCCAGCTCAACAACACACCACTATCACCAATTTGATATTGCCAGTTGGCAGGTGCAGCCCACGAAACAGTACCCGTAGGAGCAGACGCATCGGTCCCTAAAAGTAATATACCACTACCAGCACCACGACCATCGTTAATCACTGAAGAAATCTCAACACCATAATCAAACTTAATCGTGTTAATATCAGCACCATCGGTCAAACTGACATTACCCGTCTGATAACGTGAAATCACATAGGCATCATCGCCACCAAGGCCTGATGTATCAAGCGGATTAGAACCACCAAAGAAGAAATTGTTAGCAGTGCTGCTTCCTATCAAGCTACTGGCAGGCACACCGCTAAAATCATCATCATCGGTCAGGGTAACATCTTGGATGGCAAGCAGAATATCATTACCACCCGACACCACTTGATAGACTTGAATTTCAAATTCACCAGAAACTTCTGCCACAGCATCATCAGTCGGGGTGATGTCGATGGGTCGGGCGACGGTGTCACCAGAAGCAAAACGAACGACTGTTCCCTCTAAATAAGAATCTTCAAAATCATTCTTTGTAATCGGTATTTTACCTTTTTGCACAATCACCCAGCGAATATCCATTGCCTCAGATAAAGCCGCTTTGGGCGTAACGGTAAAACTATAAGTCCCATTTTCGGCAAGCGTTTCAGCAAGCTCACTAATTTCAAATTGTATCATCATATCCCCATTTATTTTATTATTGTTTTGATTACACAAATGGTAAGGTTTGTTCTTTATATCAATTTATTGATTATAAGACCTCAACGCCAAGCCAATCGTCAAGTGTGAACTGAAGCAAATCATCATTTTCATCGCTACCGCCAAATAAATATCTAAGCCCTTCCAATGATTCAATATAACCATTAGAGTGACCATCACCACCTGTAACTTTTTCAAAATTTTCTGGCGTTCCAAGCCAGATGCTCGTTTCCCTATCAAAATAAATCTCTGTATCACCACGCACACGGTTATGAGTCGAATAAACCCCATCAACCACATATCCCGGTAAACCATCCACATATCCCGGCCCATCAAAGCGAAGCTTGATTCCCAAGCGAAACCCAGCATCAAGCGCAACAGTAGTCAGCCCATCGGCACCCCAACCTGTATCCCAATCCAGACCCCACCAATCATTAAGTTCAATACTCACTCTAATGCTCGGATCACCTGCAAGGCTACTAGAATAATTGGCACCCCAAAGGTGGCTTGCAAATGTTTGAGCAATAATATCCTCAGTAATATCTGATTTATCAGCCACAGCATCAAAGCTTTCAATGTACCACGCCTCGCCTATCTCAGCCAGAATAAGCTTATCAACACCACGGCTAAACCCAGTTATTAAATCCGCACCATCCGTTGGCAGAATAGACTCATATCCTTTAACCTGGAAGCCTGGATAATCCCCAAGCTCATCAAATGTGGGCGACATATACCGAAAAACCACCGTCTCGGCATGTTCCGCGCCATTGCCCTCATCATCAACAGATAATATGATGGTGTCTTCGCCAAAACCGCCAATGATAACATCATCGCCACCACCAGTGGTGATGGTGTCATTATAATTGCTACCTTGTATCAACTCAGTCGCGCTGGTGCCTACAATAGTATCACTGCCTGCGGTGCCGCTAAGCAATGTGTAAGACGCAGGATTGATGAGCAACGCAGTCTCTGGCGCAGTCTCTGGCGCGTCATCAACAACTTGCGGCGTAGGTTCGGTAGTCGTTACACCATCGGGTGTGCCAACTTCAACACCCAGCCCATCATCAGTTGTAAATTGAAGCAAATCATCATTTTCATCACTATCACCAAATAAATATCTAAGACTTTCCAATGATTTAATTCCAGTCCTAGAATACCAATCATTAGAATAACCATCACCGCCGGTAACTTTATCCCAATTTTCTTGTTCTTCAAGCCAGATAGTCGTTTCCTTATCAAAATAAATATGTGTATAAGAGCCCGCGGGCTTAGCTGAGATATCATGCGGCCAACCTAATAAACCACTCATATAGCCAAGAACTGAAAACTCAATACGAATGCCCCAGCGTGCGCCAGCATCAATCGCCCCAGATGTCAGGCTCTCTGTATCCGAATCCCAAAAATTCCTATCATTAAGCGCAATTAATATTTGAATGCCTAAACCAGAAGTAGTCGCAAGCGAGTGACTGGCCGCATAAAGTTTTCTTGCAAGCACCAGAGTAAGAACATCCTCAGTAATATCTGATTCGTCGGCCGCCCAATAAATCTGTGAATCAACATACCACGACTTGGGCACTTCAACATAAAATGCCACGCCCATTTCAGCCAGAATAAGCTTATCAACACCACGACTAAACCCGGTTACTATATCCTCACCATCAACAGCCTGAGTGCGCCTTCCGGTTATGGTATTATACCGATAAACCACCGTCTCTGAATGTTCCGCGCCATTGCCATCATCATCAACAGATAATATGATGGTGTCGCTACCAAAACCGCCAATGATAACATCATCGCCACCACCAGTGGTTATGATGTCATTATAATTGCCGCCCTGTATCAATTCAGTCGCGCTGGTGCCTGCAATAACATCATTGCCCTTAGTGCCGCTAAGCAATGTGTAAGACGCAGGATTGATGAGAAACGCAGTCTCTGGCGCAGTCTCTGACTCGGCAACAACAGCTTGTGGCGCGGCTTCCGCTTCCGCTTCAGGTTCAGGTCCAGCTTCTGGCTCTGGCGTATCAACTGCTGATGGCGTGGATTCCGAAACAGTAACTGCATCGGGTGTGCCAACTTCAACACCAAGCTCATCTTCAAGTGCGAACTGAAGCAAATCATCATTTGTATCACTATCGCCAAACAGGAATCTAAGCCCCGCCAATGATACAACATGACTCTTAGAATAATCATCACCGCCAGTAACTTTATCCCAATTCTCTTGCTTCTCAAGCCAGATGGTCGTTTCCTTGTCAAAATAGATAGTGAATGCGCTACCCGCATAATCAGCCTGCGAACCCGTCAAGCCACTCACAAAACCATAAGCTGAAAAGCTAAAACGGATGCCCCACCGACCGCCAGCATCAA
>JBPCWX010000272.1:0-1808 GCA_051009095.1 Gammaproteobacteria bacterium
TCATCGTTACCAATGAATCTTGCGTGCCAGACCATTCGGTTGGTTGGTCATTTTGCTCAGGGTCATTGATATCAAGAATACTTAAGGTGAAATTATGGCTTATCCATATTGTGCCATCGCCAACCGCTGTGCCGCCAGCTGTGCCATTGATCCACAGGGTGGTTTCTATAACGGGTGGATACCATGCCGATTCATAATCTAAATCATATTTTAGGCTTAACTCACCGCTGCTTGGGTCATAATCAAATAACCACCAACCAGCCTTTGATGTATCAAAACTATATTGAAATGCGGGATCAACATTGCCATCATCATCCAGCGGTTTGAATGTGCCAATCACCTTATAACTAGCCAATTCGGCACTTTGATTCGTAACCCTAACGGTTTCATCTACCTCAATGTTGGTAGCAGGCGTGCCAGACAAAGTGGTGATTGAATCATTGATATTATCTTCATTTATATTGACCACCGACAGCACAAAATTTTGTGAAATGCTACCAGCATCGCCCACTGGGTCGCCACCATCAGTGCCCCAAGCCCAGATGGTGACAGCAAAATTGGTGGTATCAAACCACACCGATTCATAATCCAACTCATATTTTAATTTCAAAACCCCTTCTGAATCAATTTCAAACATCCAAGCATATTCGCCCGCTATAAAATAGCCAAATTCATCACCATCGGCATCGCTGGGGGTAAATGTTGCCACCGCCTTATATTCATCCACCGTCAAATCAAATCGCAAATTTTCAACCCCAGTGATTTCGTTGACCGCAACGATGGAATCTTGCGTGCCAGACCATTCGGTTATTGAATCATTGATGCCATCTTCATTATCATTCAAAATGGTTAGGGCGAAATTATGGCTTATCCATACCGCACCAGCACCAGTGTTATAGCCTGTATTGTCATCGCCACTTGTGCCATGCACCCAAAGGGTGGTTTCAACGATCGGGGGATACCATGCCGATTCATAATCCAATTTATATTTCACACTTAAAATACCACTGCTTGGGTCATAATCAAATAACCACCAGCCATCTTTTGATTGGTCAAACGCATATTGAAAATCATCACCATCGGCATCTTGGGGAGTAAGGGTGGCAACCGCAACATAATTTCCCGCTGTCAATTCGCCTTGGTTAGCCACATCAGCCGTTTCAAGCAAGCTAGCACCTGCTGGCTCATTGCCAGACCATTCGGTTAATTCATCATTGATATTATTTAAGTTCCAAACCAAACTAGCTAAAATCGGTATATCATCTGAATGGGCACGCACATAGATAGAATAAACACCATCGCCATTGGGCGAATTTTCATAATCTATATTGCTGATAGCCCATAACACCCCATCGCTGGTTATGCTGAAATAATCCGCCGCATCACCCCCAATATGATAATGAACAGCTATGCCATCAGGGTCATAAGCGCTATAGTCGCCCACCATCACATTGCCAAACCCGCCAGCAATTTCACTAAAGGTTGCATCAATGTCGGTATTTGTGCCACCCGACCAAACAATATCTTCATCAACATTCACCACCGACAGCACAAAATTTTGTGAAATAAAACCATCAAAATCACCTGATAGGGCATCACCCACCTTTATATCGCCACCCGAATTACCACCCGCCCAAACGCTGATAGAAAAATTAGTGGTATCAAACCAAACCGATTCATAATCCAACTCAAATTTTAATTTTAAAACCCCGTCTTTATCAATATCAAACATCCAAGCATAATCGCCCGACAAGCCATATTGAAATTGATCGCCATCGCCATCGGTGGGGGTAAATGTTGCCACCGCC
>JBPCWX010000273.1:0-7228 GCA_051009095.1 Gammaproteobacteria bacterium
ATGCCGCCATAGCGGAGAGCATAACCGCCGCCGGTTTTACTGTAATCAATATCAATGGTTTGGGTTTTGATGATGATTTAGAGGTTGCCTGTTTATCGCCGGCGGATATACGCCGCACGGCGATTGCCGCTTGTGCGGATGAAGCGGACGCTTTATTTATATCATGCACGGCGTTTCGGGCATTGGAAGTCATCGCCGACATTGAGCGGGAGATTAGGCGGCCGGTGGTGGCGAGCAATCAGGCATTGGCATGGCATGCCTTGCGTTTGCTGGGGAATAAAACCCCGGTGCATGGTTTTGGGCGGTTATTGGAGGTCAATTTGTAGGCTTAGCAAAGGCGTATAATTATGTTATTTTTGTTTTTTAGAAATATAAAGAGGATTTGATGATGAAATTTTTTGCATGGTTGATGATGTTTTCTTTGGCGGCGGGAGTTTCGCTGGGGGTGGTTGCGGGTGATTGGGAAGATTGTGAAAATTATCTTATAGCGGAAGATTACAAGCGGGCTTTTCCGGTGTGCAGTCGCGCGGCAAAACAAGGAAATGTAGTTGCACAATCTGCTGTAGGGTGGATGTATGACAACGGCTACGGTGTACCGGAAAATGACCGCGAAGCAGTCAAGTGGTATAGATTGGCAGCCGAGCAAGGACGTGCAAAAGCACAACTTAATTTAGGGTGGATGTATGACAACGGCTACGGCGTACCGGAAAATGACCGCGAAGCAGCCAAGTGGTATAAATTGGCAGCCGAGCAAGGACTTGCAAACGCACAGTATAATTTAGGGGGTATGTATGAAAACGGCGAAGGCGTGTCCCAAAATGACCGCGAAGCAGTCAAGTGGTATAGGTTGGCAGCCGAGCAAGGATTTGCAAACGCACAATATAATTTAGGGGTGATATATGACAACGGCTACGGCGTGCCCCAAAATGACCGCGAAGCAGTCAAGTGGTATAAATTGGCAGCCGAGCAAGGATTTGCAAACGCACAATATAATTTAGGTCAAATGTATCGCAAAGGCGAAGGCGTGCCCGAAAATGACCGTGAAGCAGTCAAGTGGTATAAATTGGCAGCCGAGCAAGGAGTTGCAAAAGCACAATATAATTTAGCGTGGATGTATCGCAACGGCGAAGGCATACCCCAAAATGACCGTGAAGCAGTCAAGTGGTATAAATTGGCAGCCGAGCAAGGACTTGTAGAAGCACAATATAATTTAGGGGTGATGTATCGCAACAGCTACGGCGTGCCCGAAAATTACCGCGAAGCAGCCAAGTGGTATAGATTGGCTGCCGAGCAAGAACATGCAAACGCACAATATAAATTAGGGGTGATGTATGACAATGGCGACGGCGTGCCGGAAAATGACCGTGAAGCAATCAAGTGGCATAGATTGGCTGCCGAGCAAGGAGTTGCAGACGCACAAGGTGATTTAGGCGCAATGTATGCCTTAGGCGAAGGCGTTACTCAAGATTATCAAGAAGCGTATATTTGGTTTTCATTGGCAGTAGCAAGCGGAAATAAGGACGCATCAGAACCGCGAGATATTGTGGCTAAATATTTAACTGATAGCAAACTGCGAATCGCTCAGCAAGAAACAAAAAAACGATTACAAGAAATAGAATCGCGCCAATCGGAATAGTTTGCTGACTTGGGTTAAGTGTTGACATGTTAAGAGAATAATCGGAATAGTTTGCTGGCTTAGGTTTAAGTGTTTGTGGTTAAGTGCTTTGCGGTTAAGTTTTTTTGTGCGGTTAAGTGTTGACATAAGCGTTAAGGTATGTTAATATTCTAATTGGAAACCCGCCGGCCTCTGTTTGCATTTTTGCTTGCATGCTCACTTTGGCGGGTATTTTTTTATCTTTAATATCTTGTTATGCAATTTTCACACCCGCCTTTATCTGTTGACCAACTAGCCGATAACCTCATTAGCAAAGGATTAAAAGGCGAGCGTCGTGCAGTTATCGAAACTATACAAGCAATTGGCTACTATCGGTTAAAAGGCTATTGGTTTGATTGGCGGAATGCTAATGGTAGCTTGCCGTCATTCGCTTCCTTAGATTTAGTCAAACGTCGTTATGTTTTTGACCGCCGCATCAGCGGAATTTTATTCGGTGCCATAACTGATTTGGAGACCGCCATTCGCTCTGTTGTTGTGGAATCGTTTTATGAGGAGTTTCCCAATGAGTCGGCACCTCACCTTAATAAATCCTGCTTACATTTCCATGACCAAGACCATGTAGATGATTATCATGATTGGCTCCAAGCAATAAAACGGAATGAGGGTAACCGTCACTCGCAAATTGCCAAGCACCATTGCAATAAATATTCCCATATGGATATTCCATTGTGGGCGACAGTGGAACTTATGAGTTTTAGCCATGTTCTGCGTCTACTTAACTTTAACACACAAGTTAAAAACAGATGCGCGCAGCGATTCGGTATGAGGCGGGGGAAGGATTTTCTCTCCGCGGGATTTGTAATGGTTGCGCTAAGAAACAAAATTGCTCATCATGATCGGGTGTGGAACGCAAAATTTGTTATTCGCAAACAAGTCATAAAAATATTGCGCCGCCGATACAGCACCCTTGCTCAGGAATTAACGCAACAAAGTAATTACAGCATTTTCGTTGTCTGTATCCTTATGCAAATAATGCTTTCACAAACCAACATTGCCGCTCCATTATCCAAATTGTTTGCGGGTTACCCGGATTTAATAGAACAAACGGGATTTCCAATTAATTGGCAAGATTTTTTTTGACAAAGCATATTGTTGCTTAGCACCCCGGCAAATCTTCATGCCACCGCTATGGCAATATGGCATCAGAGGGCGTAAATTAATTGATCTGGGCTTGCTGGCGAATGGTGTTTAGCCATTTTTTACGCCCCGCACCGGTGTGGCTGCTGTGCTTCCTCAGCAGTCGCTCCAGCAAAAGGTCAAAATCTTTTTTGACATCACCGGCGGGCGACTTTTGCGCCACACCGTAGCGCCGCTCAATGTTGCCGCGCACTTGAGTGGCCAAGGCGGTGTATCCTTCACTTTCCAAATACGCGGGAATATCCGCTTCGCCGCTGTCTGGATGCCAGCGAAAATAGTTTAGCACCGCGGCGGTTATTTCCGCCTCTGCGGGCGCGCCGGGCAGCGGTGGATTGTCTTGCAGAGAGTCAATCAAATCTGGTCGAGCCGCAAAGCAGCTGAGAAAATTCAGCAGCGGGCTGGCGTTTTGCATTTTGAATCGCGCTTTGTCCGCCGGGCGCGGTTTGGCCACGGCACGCCGCATGGTTTGCAAAGATATTTTGGCCTGCTGCGCCAATCGCTGATTCAGCAATGCCTGCAAATAGGGGGCGCGTGCCGGGTTAATTAATTTCAATAGTTTGCCTCCCGCCTGCAAAGCCGCACTGTCGCGCCCTTCTTTGCTGTCTACGGCGGCACTTTCCCATAATTGGCGCACCAGATAATCCGCCAAAGACTCCGCCCCCGTCAGCAGCTGCGCAAAAGATTTCGCCCCCCGCGCACGCACAAAACTTTCGGGGTCTTCGCCCTGCGGAAAAAACAGGAATGACACGCCCGCACCGTCCCGCAAGGCGGGCAAAATATTTTCCATGCCGCGCCAGGCTGCGGTGCGGCCGGCGTCATCACCGTCAAAGGCAAAGACCACATTATCGGCGGCGCGAATAATTTTTTCCATCTGTTTGACCGTGGCGGCGGTGCCCATGGTCGCCACAGCCTCGGGAAAACCCGCTTGCGACAACATCACCGTATCCATGTAGCCTTCGGTTATGATGATGCGGTTTTTTTTGCGTGCCGCCGCGCGCGCCTGCGCCAAGCCATAAACTGTCTGATTTTTGGTAAACACCGGGGAGTCAGGGGAGTTTAAATATTTGGGCGGGTCATCACCCAAAGCGCGACCGCCAAAACCGCAGATGCGTCCGTCCCGCTCCATGATGGGAAACATCAAACGGTGGCGAAAATAATCATACGCGCGCTTGTCTTTGTCGCGCAATAAGCCAACTTTGATAAGTGTTTTGTGGTCATATTTGCTGCCCAAGGCCGCCTCTAAATCATGCCATTCGGTGGCGGCATAGCCGATGTGAAAATGTTTGGCGGTGTCTTCATTCAGCCCGCGTTCATGCAGATATTTTTGCGCCGTCTCGTTGCTGTGCAGGCGCAGTCGCCAATGAGCGGCGGCATCTTTGAGGGCGTCATAAAAGCCCACGGCAGGTTCCCGCCCGCTTTGCTGGCGAGGAATGGGCATGCCCAATCTGGCAGCCAACGCTTCGACGCCGGCGATAAAATCGCCCCCATTTTGATGCACCATAAAATTGAGGGCATTACCGTTAGCGCCGCAGCCAAAACAGTGGTAAAAGCCTTTTTCCGTATTGACCGTAAAGGACGGCGTTTTTTCGGCATGAAAAGGACACAAGCCCACCATATTGCGCCCTTGTTTTTTGAGCGCCACGGTTTCGCCGATAATTTCCGCGATATTTGCGGCATCGTTTAATTGCTGGAAAAATTCGCGGGGAATGGCCATAGTGGTTAATTGTAAATTGCCAATGCTATTGAAAGCATTATTCATCGGCAATTTATATTATAATTTTTAAGGCAAGTCCAAGATTTTCACCACATCATGTTTAGCAGATTCAAATTATCACGGCGGCCGAGGCAACTATTTGCCGCCCAAACCATTATCGCCGCGCTGGTCTTTGCCATGCTGCCCTCATCGGCGACGGCCGCTGAATTGGTTTTTACTCACGCGCGCTTTCCGCCATATATTTGGCGTGATGAGCAAAACGCCACGCGGGGGATTTTTGCCGATATGATGCGCACCGTTTTTGGGCGGCTTGGGGTGTCAGTGGTTTTTCGGCAGGAACAATGGCAGCGGGCGCAGCAGCTGGTGCGCGACGGTGCTGCCGATGCTTTTATTACTGTGCCCACTGCGGCGCGGCGGGTTTTTGCCAACGCCGGCGAGGTGCCGTGGTATGTGGAAGAAGTCGTCGCCTTTGCCGCCGCGGATAATGCGCATCGCCAGACGCTGGCACAAGCAAAGAATTTATCGGAGCTGCGCGGCTTTTTACAAATCAATTATCGCGGCAATAGTTGGGCGCGTGAGAATTTGCAGGAATTGGGGGCTATTCGCTGGCTGGACGAATCGGCCAAAGTGATGGCGGCATTGGCGGTGGATAAAGAGGCAATTTATATTCACACCACGGCATCACCGCTGTTTGACCGAGCACAGTTGGGCTTGCATGATGCTGTGGTTATTGCCACTCCCGCACTGCTGACTGCTGATTTTCATCTTTTCATCGGCAAACATTCACCCTATCTGCCATTGTTGGCGGAGACGGATAAAATTGCGGCGGCGATGAAAAAATCTGGCGAATGGTTTACCTTTACGGATAAATATTTGCACTAATCGGCGGATAACCGCGGCAGGCCGCGCTGAGGTAAATTAATTGGTGCCTTGTACTTCTGGCACGTCGAAGAATATGTCATAACGCCCCGATAAAGATTCCAAATAGGCTGAGCCGCCCACCGAAGATTGCGCCGGATTTAATAACTCGCCAACCGTTTCCAAATCTTCCACTCGCGCGGGATTTTCCACGGTTTTATTAATGCGAAAAATGCGGACGCGCCCCGGCGCCGCAATCAGTGCATATGCCGGCAAACCCTCGCTTAGGTCCGAGATGAATATTTGATTGACCACATTATCTTCAATCGCGGCGCTGAGGTTTTGCGCGGTTTCCTCTTCCGCTGTTTCTGCATCATCCCCCGCTTCTGTTTCTTCCGCCGGCGCCTCTTCCGCCAATTCATCTTCGGTTAGACTGAGGGTATAGGGACCGCGCCAGGTTAAATCATCGGGGACGGTTAAAATGCCGGAGATTTCTTCTTCTTCCAGCATCAGAGCAATTTGTTCTTCGGCGCGCAAAATGTCGGCGATTTCCTGTCCGACTTCTTCCAAGGGACGAAGACGCTCTGGCTGATAGCGGCGTGCATTCACAAACATTTGACGCTCCTCATCCAAAGCGATGGGTTCGCTGGTCTCCCCGCCATTGACCACTTCATTGGCAAAAACCTGCTCCAACATTTCGGCACCCACAAACGGCGGTATGTTTTGGGCGCTGTCGCGCGTGACCGTCAGGGCGATGTGGACACTCACGCTTGCCGCCACAGCCACCGATAATAAAGAGCCGACTTCGATGTGGGCAATATCCTGCAACCGTTCCAATTCAACGTTAAAGTCTTCTTCCGCGGCCAAGCGGCGGGCGCGTTTTTCCACTTCTTCACGCGCTTCTTCCAATGACGGCGGTGGCGCCGACAGTAAATTTATTTTGGCAATGCTATAACCGCCATCCACTTTAATCGGGTCGCTGACTTCTTCATCCGCCAAGGCAAATATGGCCTCATCCATTTCTGCCGGTAAATCACCCCGCACCACCACGCCCAGCAAGCCGCCATTATTGGCGCTGCCGGGATCTTCCGACCATGCCGCCACCAAATCGGCAAAATTCGCTTCCGCTTCACGGGCGCGCTGCGCGATGTCTTGCGCGCGTTCTTGGGCGACTTCACCATCATCAGAGATAAAAATATGCCGCACTTCGCGTTGCGAAATATCGCCCAAACTGTCCACCAATTCTTCATATGCCAGCGAAATGTCCGTTTCATCGGGGGTATGATCGGCGGCAAAATCATCCAAAGAAATAATGATGTATTCAAAGTCCGCCTCTTCGCGCTCTTGATAATTTTCGCGGTTAGCGTTGTAATAACGCGTCAAATCTTGTTCGCCAATGTTGAAAGCGGTGGTCACCGTAAGCGATGCTTCTTCCACTATGCGTTGTTGTCGGCGAAATGCCGCCAAACGTTCTTCCACCGGGGTCACGGCAAAAGGCTCCAATGCCCGCAGTAATGGTCGGCGATTTAGCGCCAAGCGCACTTCTCGCTCCAGCCGTCTTATATCGGGGACAAATTCCTGAAACAAGGCCATGGAAAAATTTCCATCTTCATCCAAAAAATCATCCATGCGGCGAATTTCCGCCGCCACTGCCGCATCTGGCGCCCGCAAGTGTTTGTCGTCTGCCGAGGCCCGCATTAAATATTCTGACAGCAACCGCGAGCGCGTCTCTTGCACCAGCTGAGCGCCCAATTCTGGGGGGATTTCTTCCAGCCCATAGCGGCGGCGATAAGCCTCTTCCAACTGCTGATAAGCGCCATAAAATTCATTGCGGGAGATTTCCA
>JBPCWX010000274.1:0-5626 GCA_051009095.1 Gammaproteobacteria bacterium
GGCATGAGGTATACAGACGGCGACACCATGGATATTGTGGAAATGGTGTTGGGTGGGCTGGTTAATCAACAAATTGTGCAGATGATTAATTCACAAGGCGGGCGCGCCGTGGGCATGACCGGTAAAGACGGCGGGCTTTTGCGGGCGCGACAAATGAAAGTGTCAGCCCACGGCCGCGACGTTGATGTCGGTTTGGTGGGTAAGGTGGAAGCGGTCAATGCCGCCGTGGTGTCTTTGTTGTATCATGCCGATTTTATTCCCGTCATTGCTCCCATCGGCGCCGATGACCAGGGGCAGGCATTAAACATTAACGCCGACCTTGCCGCCGCCCACATTGCCATGGCATTGCAAGCGGAATCGCTTTTTTTATTGACCAACACTGCCGGCGTGTTGGATAGTAGCGGAGAATTAATGGTGGAATTATCCGCGAAAAAGGCTGAAAAAATGTTAGCCGAAGGTATAATTAACGGCGGTATGAAACCTAAGGTAAATTGTGCTCTGGACGCGGTGCGCGGCGGTGTCCGTTCATGTCGCATTATCAACGGCACCGAGCGGCATTCTTTATTATTGGAAATCTTTACTAATGCGGGCGCAGGCACGCAAATTCTGCCATGAGTAAAAACTGGCGAACCTCCCTGGGGATTTATCGCGATGCCCGCATGGCAAAAATTTTGTTGCTGGGTTTTATCAGCGGTTTGCCGTGGTTGTTTATTGCGACCATGCTTTTTTTGTGGCTCAAAGAAGAAGGATTATCGCGCACCGGCATCGGTTTGTTTGGCTTGGTTTTTTCCGTGTATGCGGTCAATGCTTTGTGGGCCCCCTTGGTGGACAGTTCGCCGATACCATGGCTGACGCGATGGCTGGGACAGCGGCGCGGCTGGATTATCGCCATGCAGGGCGTCATCATCTTAGGATTATTGGGCGTGGCGGGGTTGTCTCATTTATACGACCTTATTGTTGCCGCCCTCTTTAACATAGAATTAGTCCTGATTAATATAGGGCTATTGGATACGATATGGCTGCCTGATGGACATGGTGAAAGCCAGCCTTTGGTGTTGCTATCACTTTTAATATTCCTAATTGCCTTGGCGAGTGCCACTCAGGATGTGGCGATTGACGCTTTGCGTATTGAAATGATTCGCCGCGATGAGCCGGAAAAAGTCGGAGCAGGCTCGGCCATGGCGACGTCGGGCTGGTGGTTGGGCTTTGGCGGCTCGAAAGCATTGGCACTGCCGCTGGTGCATTGGATGCAGGGAAACGGTGTCGCCGATGCTTGGCAGGCGGGTTATTTGGCGATGGTGGTGGTGGTGGTTATAAGTTCCGCATTATTGATTTTGTTTGTGCGCCAGAAAACCGACCAAAGCTCATCGCCCCAGGAGGAGCAAACGGCAGTGGACGCCCCCGACACCAGCGCGCCGGCGGCGCCATCGGGCAATATCATTGGGCGGGCAGTGTCTTTATATATTGCCCCCATCAAAAGTTTTATCACGCAATATCCGCGTGAATTGGGCGTGCTGCTGCTGCTGTTTATTTTCTTATTTAAGATAGGCGAAGCATTTTTGGGGCGCATGTCCGCTATTTTTTACAAAGAGGTCGGTTTTTCCATCTCCGAAATTGGCTTGCTATCGGGCGGCTTAGGGACATTAACCATCTGCGTATTTGCCGTCATGGGCAGTTTTATCAACGCCCGCTATGGCTTATATCGCGGCATTTTATTGGGCGGCATCGCCATGGCGTCCACCAATTTATTATTTGCGCTTTTGGCAATTTGGCCAGAGCGGTGGTTATTTATCATCGCGGTTGTTGCCGACCAATTTACTGCGGCGGTGTCAACCGTGGCTTTTGTCGCTTTCTTGTCGCAACTATGCTCACGGGCATATGCGGCGACGCAATACGCCGCCATGTCCTCCATCGGCAACTTATCGCGCACCACGTTGGCAGCCTCCAGCGGCTTATTGGTTGACAGTTTAGGCGGTAATTGGCCGCTGTTTTTTGTGCTTACCGTAATGATGGCAGCCCCTGCCCTGCTGATTTTAGTTTCACAAAAAAACAAACTTGCGCCATTCATGCGGGGAGCGGAAACAAAATTGCTCTAGGGGATACCGCTATCTTGCGGCTTAATCGCGTATAATGAGGGTGTGCTAAAAAACAAAAAAATATTAATCGCTGGTGTTCGCAATCGGCGTTCATTGGCATATGCCATTGCCGCCCGTGCCGCCGCCGAAGGAGCCACCTTAGCCTTTGCCGTGCAACCGGATAATCGCGGTGATGACAACAAAGCGATTGCCTTGGTGAATGAAGATTTCACCGGGGCGACAACCTATCTGTGCGATGCCTCGGCTGATGATGACATGATCCGCGCGGTCAATGGTGCCGCCGCCGATATGGGCGGTTTGGACGGTGTAGTGCATGCCATTGCTTTTGCCCGCCGCGAGGCCATTGCCGGCGCCTATCATGACGGCATCTCCCGCGATGCTTTCGCCGAAGCAATGGACATCAGCGCCTACACCTTGACCGCTTTCGCCAAAGCGGCATTACCCCATTTCTCCGATAATGGTGCCATTGTGACCCTGACTTACTTGGGCGCGGAACGCGCACTTCCTAACTATAATGTTATGGGCGTGGCCAAAGCCGCTTTGGAAGCAAGCGTCCGCTATTTGGCGCTGAGCATGGGCGGCAGCGGGGTGCGTGTCAATGCTGTTTCCGCTGGGCCGGTCAAAACCCTATCCGCCGCCGGCATCGGCGGTTTTGGCAAAATCCTCAAAAAAGTCGAGCAGCAAGCCCCTCTCAAGCGCAATATCACGGCTGAGGAAGTCGCCGCAGCCGCCGTTTTTTTGCTATCCGACAATGCCGCCGGCATCACCGGCGAAGTCTTGCACGTAGATGCCGGTTTTAACATCACCGCCGGCTTGGACAGCGACTGACCAAAATCTATCTCTCACCCCCCGCTTCAGGGGGGCAAGTGCTTTAGCACTTGCGGGGGGTGGTTTATCTTTACTTATTATCACACCCCCCGCGAGTTCGCTAACGCGACCTCGCACCCCCCCCACAAGTGCGGAGGGTGAGAATATGGGGCAGATTCCACTATGATGCGGCTCAGTCTTTTTTCAGCCGAAATAATCGGTCTAAAATAATGGCGATAATGACAATGGCAAAGCCAACTTCGAACCCTTTGGCGATATTGACTTGATTGAGCGCGCGCAGCGTGGGCACGCCCAAACCGTCCGCTCCCACCAAGGCGGCAATCACCACCATGGACAAAGACAGCATAATTGTTTGCGTCAACCCCGCCATAATCTGAGGCATGGCCCAGGGCAACTCTATTTTATAAAGTAATTGTCGGCGTGAACAACCAAAAGCATGCCCCGCTTCCAACAAAGTTTTGGGCACCGAAGAAACGCCCAGATAGGTTAGGCGGATCGGTGCGGGAATGGCAAAAATCACGGTGGCAATCAATCCCGGCACCATCCCCAAGCCAAACAGCACCAGGGCCGGAATAAGATAAACAAAAGTGGGAATCGTCTGCATCAAATCCAGCACCGGCCGCAGGGCGGCAAACAGCCAAGAGCGGTGGGCGGCGGCAATGCCAATCGGCACGCCAATGAGCATGCACAAAGTCGCCGCCGCCAGCACCAAAGCAAGCGTTTCCGTTGTTTCTTCCCAATAGCCTTGATTAATGATGAGCAGCAGCCCGACCGCCACAAAAACGGTCAGCATCCATTGACGGTGCAGGAAATGCGCCACTGCCGCCGTCAGCGCCACCAGCAGCAGCGGATGCGGCGTTTGCAGCAGCCACAACAGGGTGTCGATGCCGCCCCGCAAAATCAGGGCAATGCCGTCAAACACCACGCTGGCATTATCAGTAAGCCAATCCACTACGGCTTTGGAGGCTCTCCCCACCGGAAGTTTATATTGAGTCAACCATTCCATTTTGCTATCTTATCATGCAGCGCACCCATGCCGTTGATCTTAGCGCCAGAAGTCAAAGCGTCTTCATTGACCAGTGGCTAAAAATGATTGGGCGCAACTGCCGTATTCGCCATGCTTTTACTGCCGTTTGCATCAAGCGAAAAATTGGGCGGCTGGAAAATTATTTGGCTGGCAATATGGAGACGGCATGGTCATACCGTGCCGCCCAATCCGGACCATCGGTTTCTTGCCGCCATTTTGCACCGTCCACCGATGACCAGACATTATGGTTTCCTGCTCCGCCAATAACATACAATCGCCCCTTATAAGAAAGGGCCCCAAAACTAACCCTGCCTCCGCCACCCATGCTGTCTGTTTCCAAATTCCAATTTGTGCCATCCGTCGATGACCAGACATTAGCAAGTGATTCGGCGGATCCAAATTCCTCTGCTCCACCCATTAGATAGAGCCGCTGATTGTGTACCACAACTTGATGATCATAAATTTCTCCAAATGGCGGATTACCTGTTTTCAAATCCCAATTTTTACCGTCCGCCGATGACCATACATCCCCTATTACGTTAAGACTATTTTCTGAGTTAAGAGTAACTTCGAGTCCGCCCATGACATAGAGCATTCCATTGTAAGACACCATTTGATGATCTGACCGCTTACTCCACCCGACATTATTATTTTCTTTGATAAGCGACCAATTTGCGCCGTCCGTCGACGACCAGACATCGTTGGTGCTTCCGCCGGATAAAAAGAGGGTGTTTCGCAGTACGGCAACAGCATGATTTGTCTTCCCTCCCCAACTGGCGTTGCCAGTTACCAGTTGCCATGCAGTGCCGTCTGCTGATGACCATATGTCACTGAGTGCACGTGCGTTGCCACTGAGTGCACCATTATATCCACCCATGACATAGAGGCTGCCATTGAAAGCAGCCATTGCATGGCGTTCCCGCACGGGGAAAGAGTTAGCATTATTGAGTTGCCAAGTTTTACCATCGGTGGAAGACCAAGTGTCACCGATGAGGGCATCGCTACCGAGATTGCCCCCAGTGAGAAATATTGTCCGGGCAGAGAAAAAGCCAATGGTGATAATGGCGGTGGCAGCGAGGTCTTCGTAGTTGTCATTCAGTTTGCTAAACCGGTCATGGACAATAACGGTGGCGACCACTTGCCGGGGGCTAAGGACCGAGGGAACAGTCAAAACGCCGTCACTATTAATAGTGACAGAAATATCGCTAAGCACTTCCCATTGCTCTTCCACTTGGATGTTGTTGACCCGAAGTGTCATAAGTGCTATTGTCCCATCGTCAGCCTGTGGAAGTCGGGAAGTTTCGGGGGGGGGTAAATCAATAGACAGCGCGCCGTCATTGTCGCCCCAAACGGCGGTCGTATAGACGGCAAAAAATAAGCAAGTGAAAGCAAGAATTTTTTTCATAATGATAATCCTTCCTCTTTAATTATACCTAAAAATTAAGCACATCGGCTGAGGACAATATCTTACCATATCATTGCACCGCTTAAAACACTTGCCAGCCAATCATCTTCTCCATCACCGCCAAGGATACATTATCCCAGACAACATCCAGCCAATCCGATTTGTTATCATAGTAAATAATTTCCTCCACGCCAACAATCTGGTGCGCCACATAAAAAGTGTCTCCGACGCCGTCCGCCAAGCCCAACGAGACGCTTTCCGTACCCACAA
>JBPCWX010000275.1:0-8662 GCA_051009095.1 Gammaproteobacteria bacterium
GACTTATCACAAATGATAGAGTTTGGTGCATATGGGCCCCCTAAGCGGCTTGATTCTTATGCCAAAGCCATTGAAAACTTTGGCCAAAGCCGGCGGCAATCCGCTCAATAAGAAATGAAAAAAATTCTTATTGTCTTCATTTGCGCGATTATGTTGCACGTGCCGGCGGTTGCCCATGAGAACTTGTCAAAAGGGCAGGAAATACTTGAGGAGATTAAAAAACTCAAGGAAATCTCTGATGATATTAGTATATCTCTAAATAGGATGCAAGGGTCTTGGCCTCCTGTTTTTGAATGAGATACATTATTTAAATGTCTCTTGCTTTTGCCGATATTTTGGGGCAGATTACCGACCCATATTTACACACTGATTTAATTAGTGGCAATCTTGTCACTGAGGCGAGCGCAGAAAATGGTGCAGCCTTGGTCAAATTGCGCTATCCTTATCCGGCACAAAGCGCGTTTGCCCAAACCGCGGCGGAAATTAAAACTAAGCTGGCCGCTGCGGGTTTTTCGCGGGCCGAGGTGAGCATGGAACTCCGCATTTTTCCGCATATCGTCCAAGGCGGTGTGGAGCGTTTGCCGCAGGTAAAAAATGTCATTGTTGTCGGCTCCGCCAAAGGCGGCGTGGGCAAGTCTACCACTGCGGTTAACCTGGCATTGGCTTTGGCAGCCGAAGGGGCGCAAGTGGGAATTTTGGACGCCGATGTCCACGGGCCTTCATTACCGACCATGCTGGGCACTAACGAACGGCCGCAAGGTGGTGAGAAAGGCGGCATTGAGCCGTTGCGCGTGCAGGGCTTGCAGGTGATGTCCATCGGTTTTATGGTGCCCGCCGAGCAACCTACGATATGGCGTGGTCCCATGGCTTCGCGCGCTTTTACGCAACTGATGCAGGAAACGCGCTGGGATAGTTTGGATTATTTGGTGGTAGATTTGCCGCCGGGCACCGGCGATATTCAATTAACCATTGCCCAAAAAACGCCGGTCACCGGCGCTGTTGTGGTGACGACGCCGCAAGAGATAGCAGTCGCAGACGCGCAAAAAGGAATTGCCATGTTTGGCAAAGTCAGCATCCCCGTGTTAGGTGTGGTGGAAAACATGGGTTTGCACTGCTGCCCACATTGCGGTCATGAAAGCCATATTTTTGGCGCCGGCGGTGCCCGCCGATTGTGTGAAAAATTTGGCGTTCCCCTGTTGGGTGAGCTGCCCTTGGACTTGGAGATTCGCGCCGCCATTGACGCCGGCCGCCCCACCGTGGCCGCCGCACCGCATAGCGACATGGCGCGCCGTTATCGCCAAATGGCGGCACAGGTAGGCGCTGCCATCGCCCAAAAACCACGCGACCGCTCATCCGCTTTTCCCAAAATTGTTGCGACTCAATAAATAAATTCCGCCGCCAAAGCATTGACATTATGGCATAGGTAAATTTTCATATGGAATAATGACCGCAAGGGGAGATGGCGGCATAGTGCAATGATATATAATGCCCGTCAGGTTTGAGAGAGTAGAAAAGTAAGGAACAAATGATTGATGTTTTGATCGAGACCTTATCGCATGTTATATGTGGCATTATTATTGGGTTTTTGATTTTTTACAGTGGCGTCGGCGGTGGTGTGCTTGTTATTCCAGTAGTTATTGCCTTTTTTGATTTGACCATTTCGGTTGCCATTGGCACCGCAAGCGCCTACACCGCACTGACCAAAGCCATGGCCGGGGTGGAACATTTTCGCATCAACAACATCAACAAACGCCTGTGTGTGATCATCGGTTTGTCGGCATTGCCCGGGGCGCTGCTTACGGCAGTCGTGGTGAATTATTTTGTCACCGACGCGGCGTCGGCGCCGGTCACGCAAGAAGTGCTGCGTTATGCGGTGGCGGTGGTGATTGTGCTGGCTTTGGCGGTGGCGCATTTTAAGCCGGAGAAAATGGTTGTTTCATCGCTCCCGCTGCTGTTGGCGGCGGGTTTTGGCATCGGGTTGGTGATGGGCGGGACCGGCATCGGCGGCGGGGTTCTTATTGCGCCGGCACTGATGCTGCTGTCATCCGAAACGCCCAAGCGGATAGTCGGCACGTCCATTATTATCGCCCTGATACTGTCTACGCTGACGGCGATAGTGTATGCCAGCGGCGGACAAGTAGACTATCAAATGGCGATTGGCATGACGGTCGGCTCATTGCTGGCAATCCCCCTGGCCAGCAAAGTTTTGCGCCGCTCCTCGGAACGATCCGTACAAAATACCCTAACTGCTCTTATCTGCATTGCGCTGCTGCTGGTTGTTTTTGGTGAACAAGTTAACTCGGCCATTAAAAGTGCGCGGGCCATGATGATTCATTAGTCGGCGTTTGCGGCTATCTGATAACCAGCACAGCCCAAATGCGCTAAGGGTTATTTGTGGATAGTTTGCGAATCATTCGTAAGTCATCCCACGATTTTCGCTTTTCCTTGGGCGCGCGAAGCAGGTAGGCGGGATGGTAAGTAACCACCAGCGGCACGCCGTCATAATCATGCAGCCGCTGCCGCAGCTTGCCCACCGGTTCCTCGCTGCGCAAAAGATTCGCCGCCGCCACACCGCCCAATGCCACAATCAGGCGCGGTTTGACCAACTGTAATTGTCGGCGTAAATAAACGCCGCAGGCGCCTGCTTCCGCCGGTTTGGGGTTGCGATTATCGGGCGGGCGGCACTTGACAATGTTGCTGATGTAAACACCGCTGGTGCGCCCCAAGCCGATGCTTTTTAACATCTCATCCAATAATTTTCCCGCCGGACCGACAAAAGGCTCGCCTTGTCGATCTTCTTCAAAGCCCGGACCTTCGCCGATAAAAAAAATATCGGCTGACTTATCACCGACACCAAATACCGCTTTTTTGCGCTCTTTGGCTAAGGGACACTTTTCACATGCCGATACCGTCTTTGCCAAATTATCCCAATCCATTGTCGCTATGGCGGCATCATCCACTGTTATCACGGACTGCTGCTGAGCGGGGGGCGGTGCTGTTGCCAGCGCATCGTCGACCGTTATCGCCGGCGGAGAGGCTGGTGGTATGGATTCCGCCGACACCGATTTTTTCACCGCTGCGGCGGCATGCAACGGGCGGCGACGCCACGCCGGCAATAACCCTATTTCCGCTAATACATCTTTGCGCATCATTGAATTTTTTAACAAAGTAAAAAAATTTATATGCGGTTTGTCGGTGTGTTACGGTCAGATTTTGCCATGGAATTTAAGGACAAGGATTAGGGTGCTTGTCGCCCAAAGATTCCAATTCCTCGCGCCATTCATCATCAAAGGTCAAGTCGGCGGCGGCGATATTTTCTTTTAACTGCGCCATGGTTGTGGCGCCGATAATGGAACTCGTCACAAAAGGCTGCTGCACGGTAAAAGCCAATGCCATTTGCGCCGGTGATACGCCGCGCCGCTTGGCCAATTCCGCATAATCTTTGGTTGCCGCTTCGCCGGCATCGCTCACATAGCGGCGGAACTCGGGAAATAAAGACAAGCGCGAGCCGGCGGGACGCTCACCATTAAGATATTTGCCGCTGAGCACGCCAAAAGCCATGGGCGAATAGGGCAGCAAACCGCACTGCTCCCGCGCCGATATTTCGGCCATGCCGATTTCATATGTGCGGTTGAGCAAGTTGTATGGATTTTGCACCGACACCATGCGCGGCAATCCTTCTTCGCGCGCCAGCCGCAAACATTCAACCATCCCCCACGGCGTTTCATTGGACAGTCCAACATGCCGGATTTTGCCGGCGCGAATGACATCTTGCAGGGCATGCAGCGTTTCGGCGAGCGGCGTCAGGTCCTCTTGCTGCTGATGGCGATAATTGATATTGCCAAAATAATTGGTGTTGCGGTCGGGCCAGTGCAGCTGATACAAATCCAGGTAGTCCGTGCGCAGGCGGCGCAAAGAGCCGTCCACCGCGGCTTTGATGTTTGCCGCATTCAGTCGCGTATTACCGCCGCGCACCCACGCCAGCGGCGGCGGCATGTTCGGCTGAGGCGATTTTGTCGGTCCCACCACTTTGGTTGCCAAAATCACATCATCGCGTTTTTTGCGTTTGGCAAACCAAGCGCCGATATATTCTTCGCTAATCCCATATGTTTCGGCACGCGGCGGCACCGCATAAAGTTCGGCGGTGTCAATAAAATTTACCCCCTGCGCCAGGGCAAAATCCAGCTGCTCAAAGGCATCGGCTTCGCTGTTTTGTTCGCCGTACGTCATAGTGCCCAAGCAGATGACGCTGACTTGTAAATCTGTGTTTCCTAAGTTTCTTTTTTCCATAATGATTAACTATACCATGCTGCCGCATAACAATGAATTTTTACCCCGCATAAAGCGGCCGGGAACTGCGGATTATTTTTGCGGCGCAAACAGGCGGCGAAAGGTGGCGGTGGTGTCGGCGGCGACTTGCTCCACCGTTTCTTCGCGTGCGGCGGCAACCGTTTGCGCCACCCACAGCACATTGGCCGGCGTGTTGATTTTGCCGCGATGCGGCTCCGGCGATAAATAAGGCGCGTCCGTCTCCACCAAATAACCATCTGCCGCCGCCTGCCGCGCAAGGTCACGCATCTCCGCCGATTTCTTAAAAGTGATGATGCCCGAAAATGATACGACAAAATTGAGGTCCGCCGCCGCCCGCAGGTCTTTTGCATCACCAGTAAAACAGTGCAGCACGCCGCCCACATCGCTGGCGTTTTCTGCGCGCAGCATGTCCAATACCGCCCGCTGTGAATCTCGGGTATGAATAATCAGCGGCTTGGATAATCGCCGGGCGGCGGCGATATGAGCGGCAAAACGCCGCCGCTGCATCGCTTCTGTTTCGCGCCCGCGAAAAAAATCCAGCCCCGTTTCGCCCACTGCCAGCACCTCATCCCCCATACACGCAGACACTAAATCCGCTTCATCATCCGCCTCGTCCACCTCACTGAGCGGGTGCACACCGCAAGCGGCAAAAAAAACGCCATCCGGTTTTTGCGCCAAAGCGCGCACCGATGCCATCTCCGCATGATTGGTCGCCACCGCCAAGGCGCCGCATACATGATGACTTTTCATGGCCGCCAACATGCCGTCCACATCTTCATTGAGCGGAGCAAAATGCGGATGACAATGTGAATCAATCAGCGACCAGGCGGCGGTATTCATAGAGCGTGTCCTTGATAAATAAATCTTTGGCCAAAGGGTGAGTGGCTAAACGGCGTTTTTCCAGCAAGCGGGCGTGTGCCTCCAACCAACGCCGCATATCGGTGCAAATTGTTTGCATGGATTTTTCCGCGCCCGGAAAATAGCGCGCCGATAATCCCGCCGCCGCCCGCGCACCGTCCGCCGTCCATTTTTGCAGGCAATCCAGCCAGTTTTCATAATCCATCAGCGCCGCCGCTGTTGCGTGCAGGTTCATCTTTTTGCCGCGGGCAAAAAATTTCGCCGCCGCTTTCGCTCCGGCCAAATCAGCCGACAACGCGGCTATTGGCATACCGCCGGCAAAGGCCAGCGCCTCCGCCGCACTGCCGCGCGCTTGCAGCCAAGCGGTCGCCTGGGTCCAGTCGGGCGTCGGCGCCAGCAAGATGTGGCAGCGACTGACAATCGTCGGCGGCAGCAATGAAGCCGCATGTGCCGATAAAATTAAACATTTGTTGGTTCCTGGTTCTTCCAAAGTTTTGAGCAAAGCGTTGGCGGCATGATTGTTTAATTTTTCCGCCTGCATAAAAACGGCAACCCGCCGCGCCATGACCATGGGGGAGAGGGCGCAAAATTCAATCACCTGCCGCACCGTCGCCACCGCAATAATGTTTTTTTCCGGCCGCGAAATCATAATATCAACATTATCCGCCGCTGCGGTGATGGCGGCTAATTCATCATCCGCCGTGCCGCTGGAAGAAGGTGGCGGTAAAAATTCGGCGGCATTTGTCTCGGCATTCACCGGCCCGCCGGCAAATTTTGCCGCCAGTGCCAACGCCAGATATTCAACACCGCTGCCGGTATGACCAACAACCAAAGTCGCCGCCGTAGGTGCTGCGGCTGCGGCAATCTCTCGGTGCCAGGGCAAAGTGTTCACAGCGAAAAACGCTTAGCCACTGTCGCCGCCAAAAAATCGGCGATTGCTGCGATACTGAGTCGGCAACCATTTGCATCATGCCACGGCACGGTAACAATGCGTAACGGGTTATCGCGCGCCAAGGTTTCATATGTTTCTTCCACTTTGCTGCGAAATGATGCCCCTGCTCTTTCAAATACATCTTGCGGGGCGGCGATAGCGGCGGCTTCGGGCGGTGACCACAGATAAAATGTGAGGTCGGGGCGCAAGCCCTCTTCCACTCCGTGTAAACAATCCGTCAGCCATTGCCGGCATACCCCGCGCCCGCCGCCTTGATAAGCCAGCGTGGAATCGCTAAAACGATCGCATACCACCCATTGCCCTGCCTGTAAAGCGGGCAAAATGCGGCGGCAGATGTGTTCCCGCCGTGCCGCCAAGAGCAATAAGGTTTCCGTGGCAATATCCAAACCTTCCGTTTGTGTGACCAAACGCCGCAATTCTTCACCTATGTCGGTGCCGCCCGGTTCCCGCGTCAACAACACTTCGCCGCGCGTGCGCAAATGTGTCGCCAACAATGTCGCCTGCGTCGATTTACCCGCATTATCCATGCCTTCCAAGGTGATAAATACTCCGCGTTTCATGACCGCTGCCGTTGATATTTATTGACGGCGTTATTGTGTTCGCGCAATGTTTTAGAAAAAACATGGCGGCCATCACCGGTGGCGACAAAATAATAATATGGCGCATCGGGCGGATTCAGCACCGCCTCCAGCGCCGCCCGGCTGGGCAGGGCAATGGGGGTCGGCGGTAATCCGCGATGGGCGTAGGTGTTGTACCGATTGCTTTTATCCCGCAGATGAGAACGCGTTAAATTGCCGTCAAAATCATCTCCTAAACCATAAATGACGGTGGGGTCGGATTGCAAGGGAATGCCGCGGCGCAAACGGTTGACAAACACAGAGGCAATTAGCGGCCGTTCTTCCGCCACACCAGTTTCTTTTTCCACCATGGAAGCCAAGGTCAATGCCTCATATGGGCTGCTCAATATGCTGTCATCGCTCCGCATGGGCCATAACTCCGTCAATATCCGTGTCATATGGTTGTGGGCACGCCGCAAAATATCCGAGGCGGCGTGGCCTTCTTCAAAAAAATAAGTGTTCGGCATAAACAAGCCTTCGGTCGCATCGTATTCAATGTTAAGAGCGCGGCGAAGGTCAGCGTCACTCAATCCCGCCAAGTCGTTTTTAATGCGCTCATCGGTGGTCAACATGGTACGTAAATCGGCGGCGGTTTTGCCTTCCACAATAGTCAGCCGCTCCGCGATCACGTTGCCCGCCGCCATATCCGACAAGATGTCCTGCACCGAAACACCGGCGGCAAAGCGATAACGGCCGGCGCGCAAAGAGGAATCTATTTGTAAGTGTTTGGTGAGGGCAATAAAGGTTGTAATATCAACCGGCACGCCGGCGGCAGCGCTAAACTCGGCAATCTGGCGTGCCGAAGAGCCCGCCGGGATATGAATATCAGCCACCGCCGGAAGTGGTCGCGACAATAATTCCTCCCGTAAACGCGCTTGATAATCACGCCACAGCCAGATGCCGCCCAAACCGGTCAGCGAGGCTAATAACAGTAATAAAGACAATCGGGATGCCCGGCGCGGCATAACGATTTTACCGGGGAAGTTTTTTAAGTCAATGGGCGGTATTAACTTTTTCACGATCCCATAATGTCGATAGATTATTGGCGATGAAATCATCAAGAGCAACAACCGCTGCCATTATACCCCGTGAGCCAGCATGGCGTCAGCAGTGCGTAAAAAGCCGGCGATATTCGCCCCGACAACATAATCCACCGGGCGTTTGCCGCGTTTGCCATGCTGCAGACATTGCGCGTGGATATTACGCATAATATCGCGCAAGCGTTCCTGCATTTCATCCGCCGACCATGACAAGCGTTGACTGTTTTGGCTCATTTCCAAACCAGAGATGGCGACGCCGCCGGCATTGGCGGCTTTGGCGGGAGCAAACATAAGTTTGCCGTGCATTAATTTATAGGCGTCCAATTCAGTGGGCATGTTGGCTCCTTCCACCACCAAGCGACAGTGGTGGCGCAGCAGATTTTCGGCATCGGCAACGGCAATTTCATTTTGCGTGGCACACGGAAAAGCGGCAAAAGAAGGCACTCCCCATGGTCGTTTGCCGGCATAATAAGCGGCTTGGCGATAGCGTTTGTTATATTCAGAAATTCGCCCATGGTCGCTTTTAATGGCGATAATGTGTGCCAGTTTTTCTTCATCAATGCCGTCTTTATCATGAATAAAACCGTCCGAATCGGACATGGTCAGCACCCGCCCGCCGAGTTGAATGATTTTTTGGGCGCAGTATTGGGCGACATTGCCGCTGCCAGAAACAACACAATCTTTATTTTGCAGACCGTCCCCGACGTTGTTTAGCATTTCTTCGGCAAAGTATGCCGCCCCATAGCCGGTGGCCTCGCGGCGCACCAAACTGCCGCCAAAAGTCAGCCCTTTGCCAGTGAGAACTCCAGAAGCAAACTCGCCGGTAATCCGCTTGTATTGCCCAAACAAATAGCCAATTTCGCGCTCGCCGACGCCAATATCAC
>JBPCWX010000276.1:0-9002 GCA_051009095.1 Gammaproteobacteria bacterium
GGCAAGATTCTGCCACCATCGCGCGCCCACCGCCGCCGCCAATCCACCCACCCCGCCCTGCACAAAAACGTGCGTCAAGGGTTGGTCCCCCGGCAGTTGCGCAGCAATTTCATCAACCATAAGCGTATAGCCGGCCATAACCTGTTTGGGGCGCAACACGTCATTTTCAAACGATGTGTCAGCAACCAAAAACCAGCCATTAGCGGCGGCGGCATCTCGTGCGGCGTGAACGGAATCATCATAATTGCCATTTATGCGCACCACTTTCGCGCCCAGCTCTTCCATCGCCCGCTGCCGCGCGGCACTGACTTCGGCGTGAATAAAAATCCGACTTTGACAACCAAATTGTTTCGCCCCCCAAGCGACCGAGCGGCCGTGATTACCATCTGTGGCGGTGGTGATGATAATGTTTTGGGTGTGGGATAAAAACTCCCCCGCCGCCAGTGCCGCCGTATCAGGGGTTTTTCCTAAGATGCCGCGAAGTTGTTCTTTGAGCAGGCAGACCACCGCATATGCACCGCCCAAGGACTTAAAGCTACCGGGCGCAAACCGCCGGCTTTCATCTTTATAAAAGACCGCATCGACACCACACCAGGCCGACAGTTCCGGCAGCTCGCGCAGCGGTGTGGGCGCATACTGTGGCCATTGCCGAATATCAGCGATGGCGCGGCAGCAGTCATCGGGAGCAAGGGACTCATGCAGCGACGCCGGATAATAACCCGTTTGCGCATGGTTGGCAATGTGATTTACACAAGCATTGTGGAAGGCGGAATATGAATAAGACATAACAGATGATCAGCAGACGTTTAAGCGATTTTTTGATTATATAAAATTATTGACCGTGGCGCGGCAAAATTCGCACAAGTCATTAATCTATGGTGTCCAACGGCATGGCTGTGTTTAGCGCATTTTACTCAGAAAAAATTTGGCCAGCAGCGGTTGGGGCATGGACTTAATAAGCCGCGCAAAAAACATCATAAAAACAAATGAAAAAATGACGCGGGCAATGAGCACACCTGACCAATGCGCATTAATCAGCATCATCAGCAGGGTGTCTTCTATCACCGAATGACACAAACCCAGCAAAGCCAGTGCGCACAACATATCGCGCCGCTCAATGTCGCCCCGCCGACTCTCGGCAATTAATATCCCACCGCCATATGACAGCCCCAAAGTCATCCCTACCATAGTTGCCGTCACTGCCCGCTGGCCAATGCCCATCCACCTCAGGAGCGGCGACAACAGCCAAATTAATAACCGCTCTGCATGAGTTGCTTTAAGAATGCGAATAACTATAAGTAGCGCCACAATCAGCACATACACTCCCGCCCAATTTTGCGCCTGCCCGATAAACCACGCCCCCCAGCCCGGCGCCGGCGGTAGCGGCACAAAGTGCAAAACCGCCGGGCTTTGCAGCCAACCGCCGGCAATATAAACACCGTTTAATAACGCCCCAAAAATCAGCGCGCCGCCCACCCTCATTAATAACATCACCCACCAGGCGGCACCGGCACGCTGGGCGATTCTTAACTCAATCGGCAAAGAATGCGCCACCAAAATCATCAACGCCAACGTGGTCGCCTGCGCCACACTTAAATTTAGTTCCGCCCACAAAGACACCAGCAGCAAAAGCGCCGCATACAGCTGCATCAACAACGCCGCCGCCCACACAATCCCCGCCTGCCCCGGCAAACCCACCAGCGACATGAGCGGCGATAATAAATCACCGACCACAGCAATAAAATTTACATATTCATCCAGCAAACGGATGACAATCAGTAAAGGCAAGGCAATACGCAATAACACCCAATAAATGCGCGCGCTTTCGCGTATGCACTCGGCAATGACAGCAGCCAACGCCCGCATAATAGCCACGGTATAACGGCAAAAAAATTTAGTCGGGGCGAGACCGAGCAAACATTTGCAAGACCAACACCAACCCTCCACCGACCAACGCCAGCACCAGCGCCGCCAATATCTGCGGCTCACCGACAAAAGCGGACGGCAGCACATTGGGCTGCAAGATAATTTTTAATCCCGCCGCCTGCTCCTTCCAAGGCCACAATTTGGGCAGAGCGCCCAACATCACCCCGCATAAAAACGCAATCATAATGTCATGCCAGCGACTGATTAAATACGACAGTAGCCGCGCAAACAGCAAAAGACCAGTGCCGCAACCTGCCGCAAAAACCAGCAGCAGGATAATCTCCCGCTCATGCAGGGCAGTGATGACGGCACCATACAAACCCATGACAAGCAAAATATAACTTCCCGAAATACCGGGTAGCAGCATGGCACAAATGGCCACCGCTCCGCCAGCAAACAGATTGAATAAAGAAGGCATCATGGTCGACCATGATTGAGTGACCAGCCAAAACGCCAGCACCCCGCCAACAATGCCCCAGATTAAATGACGCCAAGACGGTGCGTGCATTTGGCGCGCCACAAAAAACGCCGACATCAACACCAAACCGCAAAAAAATGCCAGCAGCAAATGCGCCTGCTCACGCAATAAATAATGAAGCACATCACCCAATATCAACACCGCACTTAGAATCCCGGCAGCCAGCACCAGCAAAAAGCCGCCGTCCGCCAAACGCCACACCTCGGCAATTTTTCGCCGCCACAATTTGCGCCACAGCAGCGGCAATGAAAACGCACTTATGGCCGCCAGCAGCCGGCCATAAATACCGGTAATAAAAGCAATGGTACCGCCGGACACACCGGGGATCAAATCCGCCACCCCCATGCAAAAACCACGGATATAAACCCTCAGTAAAGACTGAATAGACATGCTTATAACCTCGCTAAAAATATCAACATAGCCCGAATTATACGGATTGGCGGCGGTTTCAATGCCATTGTTGCGTATTATTGCCGCATATCGCCTACTTTCATTTATAATACGGCAAAACAATCACAAGAGAAAGGCGCGAGAATTATGTTAAAAAGCTTTTTTTGCTCCAAGCAATGGATGCTGTGGGCCTGGGGAGGGCTTTTTCTGTTATGCGCATCCATTGCCTTGGAAGTGCGCATTTTGGTGTGGCTAAATGGCTGGTATCGGGAAATGTGGGACTTCTTGCAAAATCCCGACCCCGACATTGCCGCCGCCTTGCCACAAGCCGATACGGTGTGGGATGCGGAATTAACCGAGAAAGCATCTTCCGGCATCAACAATTTTTGGCGTTTATTGGGACAATTTTCCCTTATTGTCTTTCCTTTTATTATCTTGCGGGCATTTTCTGGTTTCTTCGCACAGCATTATTCTTTTCGCTGGCGGCAAGCCATCACTTACGCCTATTTACCCCTGTGGTCAAAAGCCGAGCAAGAAATTGAAGGTGCATCTCAGCGGCTGCAACAAGATCCGGAGCGTTTTGCCCGCATTGTGGAAAGTTTGGGGTTGGGCGTTTTTCGCTCGGTACTGACGCTCATTGCCTTTGTGCCGATTTTGTGGGGGGTGAGCAACGAAATTATGGAACGGTTTCAAGCATCGGTAGCCCTCTCAACGGCGCCGTTCGCCTTGCCGTTTTTTGAATGGACGGCAACCACGCCGGCGTCTTTGGTGATAGTGGCCTTGGTCTTGGCATTGGGCGGCACCGCCTTGTCTTTTTTGGTGGGCATCAAACTGCCCGGCTTGGAATATAACAATCAGCGTGTCGAGGCGCGTTTTCGCAAACGCTTGGTATATTCAGAAGATAATAAGATTTATGCCGATTTGCCTTCCTTGGCGGAATTATTCACCGGCTTGCGTTTTAACTATTTTCGCTTATATTTGCACTATTCTTATTTTGCGCTATGGGCGGGGCTGTTTGGTCAGTTCTTAGTCATTGCCGATCTCATTCTTATTGGCACTGGTGTTGTCTTGGGCATTATAACTTTTGGTTTTCTCAACCAAATAGCACACGCCTTTACCAAAGTGGCAGACAGCCTGACCTATTTTGTCGACAACTGGACCACCGTAACGGAATTACTGTCGGTAATCAAACGCTTGCGCGAATTTGAGCGCAACATCGGATACAATGACAAACCGTTGGGCAAAATTGAATCGCCGCAACCTATTCAATAAACCCAGTCACAAAGGCAAAACGGTAGCGGTTATCGTTTTGCCATTAACCAAGCAAAATTCCCGCCGCACATTTATCCCGCATTGCCTTGTTAGCATATGGCGATGACCACGGCGACAACAAACTGAAACATTGCGTTGCCGCTCTGACAAGCAAAACTGTGCGGCATGGCGCATAATGCTGGCATGTATATCAACAGGAGCAAAAAATGAAACAACTCAACAAAATTCTTATCACCACCGCCGTAGTTGCCTCATTGGCCACCGGTGCCGCAATCGCATATGGCAAAAGCGACCGGCACGGTGACCATATGATTGACCACATCGCCGAACATTTGGATTTGGACAATACGCAAGAAGCCGCTCTCACCGAGATGATGGATGACATGCACAACTACCGCGATGATTTACGCGACAGCGCAAGAGAACAAATCCGTGCTGCCGTGATGCAAGCATCGCTGAGCCAGGAAGACGCACTCAAATTAATTGAACTGCGCCAGCAAAGCCAGCAGCAGGCAAACAATTTTCTTGCGTCAAAAATAGCCGCGTTTCATGCCATGCTCAATGCGGAACAGCGCGAAAAAGCCGCCGCCATGATGTTTGCCAACATCTCGCGCCACGGCGCCCATCATCGCGGCTGGCAGCATGGCGGCAAACATGGCCATGACAAACATCGCGACGGCTGGCATCATTAATTATTTCTCTCTAACAGGCGGCGTTCCCTCCCTTTGCCGCCTGTTTTTTTATCCCTGCCGCATTTGATAAGATTGTGGTTATGATTGCAAAGCAGATTCTTTTAGTAGACGATGATGTCGCTTTGGGCGAATTATTGACCGATTATTTGGCAAAATTTGGTTTTACCCTCACGGTTAAACACCACCCCAAAGAAGGTTTAGCGGCACTAAACAAAGGCAATTTTGCCGCCGCCATTTTTGATGTGATGCTGCCCGAAATGGATGGCTTCACCTTGTGCAAGAGGGCAAGACGCACCCACCCGCGACTGCCGATCCTGATGCTAACGGCACGGGGCGATATAACCGACCTGGTGGTCGGGCTGGAAATCGGCGCCGATGACTACATGCCCAAACCTTTTGAACCGCGGGAATTGTCCGCCCGTCTAACCGCTTTGCTGCGGCGTGCCACACCGCCTAATGCAAATGATGAGGCGCTTTGTTTTGACGGCATCAAAATTCACCTGCCGGCGCGCCGTGTATGGCTTGCCGACCACAAAGAAGTCGCATTAACCGCCGTGGAATTTCGTGTCCTGAGCGAACTGGTGCAACAGCGGCCGGCGGTGATAGACCGCGACTATCTCATAGAAAAAATCCGCGGTTTTGAGCGTGATATTTATGACCGCTCCATCGACATTGCCATCAGTCGCTTGCGCACTAAATTGGGCGATTCACCACAGCATCCAAAATTTATCCAAACCATGCGCGGCGAAGGCTATGCCTTTATTGCCGCGCCATTGGCTTGAATGAAGCAATGACAAAATTCGCCATACCGATAATTTTTGGAGCTATAGGTCCGGCGGGTCGACGATGAGCAAGCGCTGGCGCACTTCACTGTTTGCCAAAATCACTTGGCTGGCCATTGCCGCATCATCTCTGATGTTCATCATCATTGCCGTGTTTGTGAGTGAATTTTTCGAAGACTTGCGCCGTCACCATCATACCATCTATGGACGTGCCGCACGGGTGGTGGCATTGCGGGTATATGAAAACCCCTTGCCGGTGCAGATTGATAAAATTGCCCACCAGCACGGATTTTTACTGCGCTACCAAAGCCCGTTTTTGCAACATGCCAGCAGCGAGCAAATGCCGCAATTTAATGAAGTGCAACCTTTGCGGCGCACCCGCGGCGGCATGATATTGGCCCGCAGCAGCCAAGGGGAATTGGTGGCATTACACCGTCATAACGGACAAAGACTCATGATTATGCTGCCCGAAGATCAAGATGGCTTATGGGGAGCAGTCGCCGGCTCCATTTTGCTGCTGGTGGCGACGCTGATATTCTTATGGGGCGGGTTTTATTTTTACCAAAGGCATATGTTAGCGCCCTTGTTGCGGCTGCGGCGCGATATGGAAGCGGTAGGGCGTGGCCAATGGAGACAAACAGAGATAGCAAGCAATGATGAAATCGGCGAATTGGCGGCGGGATTTAATCAAATGCAGGATAAGTTGCGCACCACCGCACAAGCCAAAGAGTCTTTCTTGGCCAACGCCTCACATGAATTGCGCTCACCACTGGCACGCCTGCGGGTGGCGGCGGAGTTTGTGGAAGATGCCGAGGTAAAACGCCGCATAACCGCCGATATTATGGAATTGGATAAACTAACTGGCGACATTATGCAAAAAACACGGCTGGAAAATTTCACCCACACCTTGACAAAAACAAAACTGTCAGCGGCGGCGACATTGGATTCTTTGCGGGATAAATACCCTGCCGCGCGTTTTTCTTCCACAGCCACGGCATTCATTGAGGCGGATGACGAAGCATTATCCCGCGCCCTCGGCAATTTATTGGACAATGCGGCAAAATTCTCCCGGGGCGAAATACACGCCGAGTGTGCAGACGAAAATGGCGGTGTGGTTTTTCGCGTCCGCGATAACGGTCGCGGTGTGCCGGCGGATGATTTACCGCATTTATTTGAGCCTTTTTATCGTGCCGATGCTTCGCGCTCCCGTCAAACCGGCGGTTTTGGTTTGGGCATGTCCATTGTCAAAGCCATCGCCGAAGCACATGACGGCAAAGTCCGCGTCCAAAACGCCGCAAAGGGTGGCGGCTTGATTGTTGAGTTATGGATTCCGTCCGCCGATAGCAGACCATAGAGGGCAACGTATATCAGCCAATCGGTTTGGCGTTTTTGCTGTTCTCCACCACCAAGGCTTTATTCTTCAAACGCAAAATAAAAAGCCCGCATTTTTTGGCCGACACTGCCGCTGCCTCTGTTATGCTCTCTCCCGCCACCATCCCATATATCTTGGGACGGGCATACTCCGGGAGATCTTTGGCAAAATGCCGAGACAACTTGTCCACAAACTCTTTCACATCTTTCACCCGAAAATGGCGCTTGATTTCGCCGACCACCGTGGCCCTGCCATTGACTCCGACCAAATCGTATTCGTGCACATTACTCACCCGCACGCGCACATAATCCAAGTGGATATTGCCCACTTGTTTTTTTTCCTGTAAAGCGGCCAAAAACTCATCCTCCAAAATAATGGAATCCCGCTTCGTATAATCGCCATATTCAGAGCGTATTGCTTTCATTTGTTTCTCAAACTCGCGGCTTGATTCAAGACGCTCGCGACGTGCGTCTTTGGTATCTTGGGACATCTCCGCTATCGTCTTCGATATCCCAGCCAGCGTATTCCAGATTTTTTGCTCCGCATCGCTTTTTGTTGTCATGCTTTTAGCCATGGTGGAATTATATCAGATATGACTGAAACAGGACATGGAGTAATGCCGTTTAATATCAGCCAATCGGTTTAGCGTTTTTGCTGTTCTCCACCACTAATGCTTTATTCTTCAAACACAAAATAAAAAGCCCGCATTTTTTAGCCGACACTGCCGCTGCCTCTGTTATGCTCTCTCCCGCCACCATCCCATATATCTTGGGACGGGCATATTCCGGGAAATCCTGGGCAAAATGCTGCGACACCTTGCCCACAAATTCTTTCACATCTTTCACCCGAAAATGGCGCTTGATTTCGCCGACTACTGTGGCTCCGCCATTGATTCCGACCAAATCGTATTCGTGCCCATTGTTCACGCGCACGCGCACATAATCCAAGTGGATATTGCCCACTTGTTTCTTTTCCTGTAAAGCGGACAAAAACTCGTCTTCCAAAATAATAGACTCCCGCTTCGTATAACCGCCATATTCCTCCCTTATGGCTTTCAACCCGCTATAAAACTCGCGGCTTGATTCAAGACGCTCGCGGCGGGCGTCTTTGGTCTCCTGGGCCAGTTCGCTCAGTTGTTTCTCAAATCGCCGGCTTGATTCACGAGATTCCCGTCTTGCTTCTTTGGTCTCTTGGGCCATCTCAGCGAGAACATTCCAGATTTTTTGCTCCGCATCGCTTTTTGTTGTCATGTTTTTAGCCATGGCGGAATTATATCAGCTATGGCTAAAACAAGATGCGGAATTTATATTGGCATTGGCAAAACAGCGTTGCGCAGCAACCAACGTAAGTAGGGCAGTGCAATGCACTGCCCTACCCTAACTTACACAATTAATTGATGCTGGCAACTGATAATGAAGGGTCAGTGCATACAGCGGCATCTGGAAGAGTCACTGTGCAACTAGTCGGATACACAAGAGTAAAACCATCTGAAAGTCCAAGACCAGAACCAAACGACCACGTGCCATTATAAGTGGCGAATTGTATAATGTTCCCAACCCCTATTCCTTCACCAAGCGGTTTTAGCAAATCTGGATCAAGGGTAAGTGCTAACCCGGCACCCAATACTAAAACATTCTTTACACCTACACTCGTGCAATCTTCATCCAGTAAACGGCAATCCTCACCTCTGTCATTGGTTGGAAATTGTTTACTAGGAATCAAAGTGAATGCTGGAGTTCTCTGAGGCCCCGATGGATTAGTAGAACCTGATTCGGCTGCCAGAGACCTGGAAGATGCAAATTGAGCGGATTCGTCGGGGACAAACACTTGGCAAGAATAGTTTGCATTTCCTATAGTGCACCACATAAAAGGAATAGACCGAACGACATCATTAATTCCACCGCCAGGTGCCAGTATTGCGGCCATATTTGATGTCACAAGATCAACATCACTTGGTTTCGTAAAGGATATAGGAAGACCGTTAACTTGCTCATTGGCATTAAACCGACGAAGAACCTCAGCGGCACTCATGAAAATCCACTCACCAGAGTCTGGAAAGGCTGCCGCAAGAACAGATTCGTGCCACTTAA